>JAJRUI010000073.1 GCA_024277875.1 Deferrisomatales bacterium | reverse complement strand
CGCGGCTGCCCCAGCGATTCTGCCTAAAAAAAAGGCAGTGCCGTCTCTGCCAGGGCGGAACATTTACCCAGATCGAGGAAGATAAGTCAATGGGTGCGAGTGCTTATTTTTTAGGCAGCGCCGGCAGATGGCCCGCCGGAAACCCCTCACGGCTGGGGGATCGCGTCCGGGTAGAACAGCTGCAGCCCCTTCACCCGGTACCCGGCGATCCGGCGCTGGCCCTCGGGCCCGGTCACGTACGCGATGAACTTGCGGGCCAGGTCCAGGTTCACGTGGGGGTGGCGCTCGGGGCTGACAGCGATGATCCCGTAAGGGTTGTACAGCGCCGGGTCCCCCTGGAACACGACCACGAGGTCGAGCTTGCCGCCCAGGGCGATGAACGTGCCCCGGTCCGACAGGGTGTACGCCCGCTTCTCGTCGGCGATCCGTAGGGTCGCGCCCATCCCCTGGCCCACCTCGCTGTACCAACTGCCGGCCGGCTGCACGCCGGCCGCCTTCCACAGGGCCCGCTCCTTCTTGTGCGTTCCCGAGTCGTCCCCCCGGGACACAAACGCAGCCCCGGCCTCGGCCAGGCGACGGAGCGCCTCGGCAGCGGAGCCGGCGCTGGCGAGTCGTGCCGGGTCGTCCCCGGGACCGGCGATCACGAAGTCGTTGTGCATCACGGCGTGGCGTTTCACCCCGTACCCCTGGGCGACGAACCGCTCCTCCGCCTGCCGGGCGTGGACGAACACCACGTCCACGTCTCCGTTCTCGCCCAGCTTCAACGCCTTGCCCGTGCCCACCGCGATCACGTCCACCTTGCAGTCGTTGGCCGCCTCGAACGGCGGCAGCAGCACTCCCAGGAGCCCGGAGTTCTCCGTGCTCGTGGTCGTACTCATACGAAGCCGCATCTCGGCTCGCCCCTGGCCCACGGGCACCAGGACCACGAACCACAGACCGGCAAGGGCGATCAGTCGTCTCATCTCTGCTTCCTCCTCCTGGCAGGCCGAACGACCAGCCAGTCCTTCGGGAAAAAAGAAACGGCCCTTTCCGGACGGAAGGGGCCGCGGGCGGTGCACTCCACCCCCGGCGGGGAGCGGACCACACAGCCTGCCACCTCCTTTCCAAACAGGGGAGGCCCGGCGGTTTCCCGCCGAACCCTATCGGCCGGCCGCCATAGGAGACCCGTAGGCGGGACGGCTCGGAGGGGGAGCGGACGCCAGGAGCGCCCGGAAACCGCTGTCAAAGACCGCTGGGCAAACGAAAAGGCCCTCTCCGCGCACAGAGAAGGCCTCGAGTCCGAACTCGGGCGTCCCCTTTCCAAGCGCGGGAGGCCGGGGCGTTTCCACCCCGACCCGTCGGCGGGCTGGCCGTGGGCGATTCCCGCCGGAAGGCCAGACCGCTCGGAGACTGACGCCAGCCTAGCCGACGGGCGGCCGCCCCGTCAACCTCGGCGCGCGGCACCGGGTGCTTGACGGGGCGCCCCGGGCCATCGTGCACCTGTACAATTCCACGTCCACCCTCCAGCGGCAGGTGGTGTTCGGCCAGGACCGGGCGGGCACCACGGCGCTGGCCGTGGCCGGCACCCGGACGATCCGGGAGCTGGCCGACCGCACGGCCGGCACCGAGGTGCGCTTCGAGTACTCCCCCGAGAGCTTCACCGGCACCGAGCCCGAGTTCGCCCTGGAGATCTGCGAGGCGGTCGCGGACGCGTGGGGCCCCACGCCAGCAGAGCCCATGATCCTGAACCTGCCCGCCACGGTCGAGATGTCCACGCCCAACGTGTACGCCGACCGGATCGAGTGGTTCGCCCGCAACGTGCGACGCCGCGACAGCCTCGTGCTGAGCGTGCACCCCCACAACGACCGGGGCACCGGCGTGGCCGCGGCCGAGCTGGCCGTGATGGCCGGGGCCGAGCGGGTGGAGGGCTCGCTGTTCGGCAACGGGGAGCGCACCGGCAACGTGGACCTGGTGACCCTGGCCCTGAACCTCCACACCCAGGGGGTGGACCCCGGCCTCGACCTGTCGGACATCGACGCGGTGAAGGCCGTCGGGGAGTACTGCAACCGGCTCCCGGTGCACCCCCGGCACCCCTACGCGGGCGAGTTGGTGTACACCGCGTTCTCGGGCTCCCACCAGGACGCCATCAACAAGGGCCTGGCAGCCGTGGGCCCGGACCTGTGGGAGGTGCCGTACCTGCCCATCGACCCGGCCGACGTGGGCCGGACCTACGAGGCCGTGATCCGGATCAACAGCCAGTCGGGCAAGGGCGGGGTGTCCCACGTGCTGGAGCGAGACGCGGGGCTCCGCTTGCCCCGGCGGCTCCAGGTCGAGTTCGGCCGGATCGTCAAACAGGTGGCGGACCGCACCGGCGAGGAACTCTCGGCCACGGCGGTTCACGAGCTGTTCGAGGCGGAGTACCTGGGCGGGGACGGGCCGTTCACGCTGGTGGAGCACCGGAGCGTGCCGGGCGGGAGCCCCTCGGAGGTGGTGCTCACGGCCGTGGCCCGGGTCGAGGGGATCGAGCGGACGGTCCAGGGCCGGGGCAACGGCCCCATCGACGCGTTCGTGGACGCCCTGGGCCACGCCTTCGGCCTGGACGTGCGGGTGCTCGACTACTCGGAGCACGCGGTGGGCCGAGGCGCCGACGCCACGGCCGTGGCCTACGTGGAGGCGGCCGTCGGGGACGAGGCCGTGGTCCACGGCGTGGGTCGCCACCCCAGCATCGTGTCAGCCTCGCTCCGGGCCGTGGTGAGCGCGGTCAACCGCGCGTGCCGCCAGGGCTGCGTGGACTGGGCCGCATAGCAGGTTGCTGTTTCCGCAACCTGCCCGGCAGATTAGCAGCACGCCCCCTGTGCCCGGGCAAGGACAGCCGAGCCCACCGCCCTGCCGGCGGCAGGCGCAGGTGCCGGCAAGTTCGGCGGCTCCCGGCACCTTGCCCACCACGGCCGCGCCGCCCGTCAACCCGCCCCCTCCGGGCCGGCCGCCAGGGGCCGGCCCGAGGGCTTCAGCCCCTTGAAGCTCTTCGGGCCGCCCGAGGCGGGGTCGAACCGGAACACGTTCTCGTCCACGAACCGGTGGAGGCACACGTCCACGTAAGTGGTCTCGTTGGGGGCGATCACCGCGTCCACCGGGACGCCGCCGGACCGGAACTCGGCCGGCCGGTAGCAGGCGAACCCGTGATCGGGCCTAGCCGCCACCCGGATGCCGAACCGCCCGCCCGGGATCCGGCCCATCTTCTCCACGTCCAGGTAAAAGACGAGCCGGCCGGTCCGGTCGTTCATCTGCCGGTCCTTCAGGAACCCGTCGGGCATCCGGTGGGGCAGGTACCGGGGCCCGGCCAGGAACAGCACGTCGTAGTCGCCGGCGGCCAGGCGCCCCCCCTGGTCGTCGCCCACCTGGAACACGACCATGGCGTACCGGGGACTGCCGCGCTGCTCCCGGGCGGTGAGGGCCGCCAGATCCTTGGCGCGGCGGGCGTACGCCGCCGGGCCGTCCACCGCGAGGCATGCAAGAATGTCGCGCACCACCGGGTCGTCCGCGTCCCCGGGCCCCACGCTGCGCATGATGCCCATCTTCCGGCCCGAGTGGCTCCGGCCGGCGTACACGCCCAGGGGCGCGGGCCGGGCCGCGCGCACTGGGCCGGCCGGCTCGAGGGCGTGGGTGGGCGGCCGCTTCCGGACGAGGCGGGTGGGGCTCTGCACCAGGGCCAGGTGCCGGCCGTTCAGGTTGGCGCCGCACACCCGCACCACCCCGTCCGAGCCCTTTTCCACCAGGTAGCTGTTGAGGAAGTCGTAGAACGACCGGTCGATGCCCTGGCCGGTGAGGACGAACGGGTAGAACCCGTGGCTGCCGGGAGCGTAGTCGGTCCACCGCCCGTTGAGCGCCCACTGGCCGTCGCTGCCCAGGCACAGCCAGTCCAGCACCCGCTGGCCCGGCTCCACGCCCTGGAACCACGCCTTGATCCTCCCCACCCGGGCCTTGCCGAGCCGGGCCAGGGCCGAGCCATGGTTGGCCGGAGCCAGCATCACCAGGTGCCGAAGGGGCAGCCGGTCCAGTCCCCCGGCGCCGTACTCGCGGTCAATCCAGTGGCGCACCACGGGCCCGCCGGTGGAGTGGGTCACGCACGAGAACGGCGCGATCCGGTCCGGGCCGTTGCCGGGCAGGTCACGCAAGGCCTGGCCGAGGGCCCGGGCGATGTCGTCCAGGGTCACCTCGTCGTGGAAGCTCACGTACCGGCCCAGGTAAACGTGCCGGATGTCGAGGTCGAGGCCGCGGGCCCGGGCCCCGGCGACCAGCGCACGGGGCAACCCCCCGTAGGTATCGGTGTGGGTCACGCTCCACCCGTGGACGAACACAACCTGCATGGCCACCCCTTTCCCGGCCGGCTGCCCCGGGGAAAGGCCCGGGCCCCGACGTGGGCACCGCTACGGCACCCCCCAGAACACCCGGGAGCCCTGCCGGGTACAGCCGCCGATCGGTTCCAGGTCGTCATGATGCACGTACAACCAGTACCACCGCTCGGACCACAGGTACAGCGCGCCCCAGGGGGGCAAGGTCAAGGGGATGTTGCTGCGAGGTTGCCCAAGGAGTCCCTCACATACCCTCTACCGCGTCTCCACCCAAAACCTCCCGAAGCACCTCCGGCTCCTTCCGCGCCACCCCCCGCCCGCGCGCCAGGCAGCGGCTCGCGCCCGATCGCCCGAGCCCCAGGATCCGCCCAACCTCCGTGGCCTTCAGCCCCAGCATGTCCACCCCGACGTGGAGCACCAGACCCCGT
>JAJRUI010000072.1 GCA_024277875.1 Deferrisomatales bacterium | reverse complement strand
GGCCACCCGGCCGCGGCCGGGCCCGGTGGGGTCGAACACGGCCTCCACCCGGGTCCGATCGGCGCCGGCACGCACCGCGTCCCGGCTGGCTCGGCCCCCCAGGAGCAGCCCGAGGGCCTGGAGGAGGACCGACTTGCCCGCGCCAGTCTCCCCCGTCAGCACGGTGAACCCTGGCCCGAACGCGAGGTCCAGGTCGTCCACCAGCACGAAGTCCTGGACACGGAGCGACTCGATCATGGCTTCCCGGCCCCCCGGTAGCACCCCCCCCACATCAGCTTGGTCCGGAGCACCTCGTAATGGGTCCGGCCGATTGACCGGACCAGCAGGACCCGCGTCGGGGCCTTCTCGATCGTCACCACGTCCCCCTCTTCCAGTTCCGCTCCCTCCTGGCCGTCCAGGGTCAGGTACACCGCGCCGTTCTTGGACACCAGGCGCACCTCGATCCTGGCGGCGTCCGCCACCACGATCGGCCGCTGGGTCAGGGTGTGGGGGCAGATCGGTGCGAGCACGGTAGCCGGGAGGTCCACCGTGACGATCGGCCCACCCGCGGACAGGCTGTACGCCGTGGAGCCGGTGGGGGTGGACACCACCAGGCCGTCACCCTTGTACGTGGTCAGGTACGCCCCCCCAACCCGGACCTCCAGGTCGCAGATCCGCGCCAGGGCACCTTTGTTGAACACCACGTCGTTGAGCACCCGGTACCGGCGCACGGTCCGGCCGGCGCGTTTCAGCACCGCCTCCAGGGCGGTGCGGGCCTCCACGACCGTCCCGTCCCGAGCCAGGCGATCGAGGGTCGGGCGCAGTTCGGCCGGGGTGATCTCGGTGAGGAACCCCATGGTGCCGAGGTTCACGCCCAGGATCGGCACCTCCCGCCCCCCCAGCGCCCGCACCGCGGCCAGCAGGGTGCCGTCCCCCCCGAGCACCACCACCAGATCCAACGGCGCCCCGTCGCCGGCCCGGCGCGCCATCTCGGCCTCGTCCACCGCGCGCACCCCCCGCTCCTCGGCCCACGACCGGACGTCCCGGGCCACCTGTTCGGCCCGGGGGGTGGTCTTTTTCCGGAAGACGGCGACGGTGTCGAGGGCCACGGCGTTCCTCGCAGCGGGGCGGGGGAGGCGGGGAAGCCCCCGCGGGCGGGCGCGCACCCCGTAACGGCTCTGGGCGCCCGGAAAAGGTGTGCTATCTTACCAAAACCATGACACCCCCGGAACCCGACACGACCCCCGAGATCCGCCCCCCCCTGGCCGACCGGATGCGGCCCCGGAGCCTGGACGAGATCCTGGGACAGGACCACCTGCTCGGCCCGGGACGCCCGTTGCGGCTCGCGGTGGCGTCCGGCACGGTGCCGTCCCTGGTGCTGTGGGGGCCGCCGGGGAGCGGGAAGACGAGCCTCGCCCGCCTGCTGGCCGGTGGGGCGGGCTACCGGTTCGTGCCCCTTTCCGCGGTGGAGGCCGGGGTCAAGGAGGTGCGGAGGGTCGTGGCCGAGGCCGGCGCGGCCCGGGACAGTGGCGAGCGCACCCTGCTGTTTCTCGACGAGATCCACCGGTTCAACAAGGCCCAGCAGGACGCCCTGCTCCCCCACGTGGAGGCCGGAACGATCACACTGGTGGGCGCCACGACCGAAAACCCCGCGTTCCAGGTGGTGTCACCCTTGCTGTCGCGGCTCCTGGTGGCCCGGCTGGAACCGCTCGGCGAAGACACCCTGCGCGCGGTGATCGCCCGGGCCCTTGCCGACCCGGAGCGGGGGCTGGCGCGGGAAGCCGTGGAACTCGGCCCGGGCGCCGAGGACCTGCTGCTCGGCGCGGCCCAGGGGGACGCACGGCGCACCTTGAACCTGCTGGAAGCCGCGGCCCGGGTGGCGGAACCCGGGGAAGACGGCCGCCGGGTGGTCACCCGGCAACTCCTGGCCGACACCCTCCAGAGTCCCACCCTGTACCACGACACCCACGGCGACTGGCACTACGACGTGGTCAGCGCCCTGATCAAGAGCCTGCGGGGCTCGGACCCGGACGCGGCCCTGTACTGGCTGGCCCGCATGGTGGAGGCCGGCGAGGACCCGTTGTTCATCGCCCGGCGCCTCGTGATCTTCGCGTCCGAGGACGTGGGCAACGCCGACCCGGAAGCCCTGCGAACGGCCGTGGCGGTCAAGGACGCGGTCCACTTCGTGGGCATGCCCGAAGGGTGGATCCCGCTGGCCCAGGCCGCCGTGTACCTGGCCACGGCACCCAAGTCCAACGCGTCGTACATGGGGTACAAGCGCGCCCAGAAAGACGTCAAGGAGTTCGGCAACCTGCCCGTTCCCCTGCACCTACGGAACGCGCCCACCCGCCTGGCCAAACAGATGGGGTGCGGCCAGGGATACCGGTATCCCCACGACCACCCGGACGGGGTGGTGGACCAGACCTACCTCCCCGACCGCCTGGCCGACCGCCGGTACTTCCGGCCCGGCCGGTTCGGGTTCGAAAAAGAGATCACCCGGCGCCTCGACTGGTGGAGGCGCCGCCGCCAGGCTCAACAGGGCTAGCCCGTCCCGGGAAGGAGTTCCCATGCCCGATCCCGCCCCCTGCGACTGCCCCGTGTTCGGGTGCATCGTGGCCGCTTCCGACCTGACCCCCGGCTCGAAACGGGCGCTGCGCAAGGCCCTGGCGCTGTCACGGGGGCTGGGCGCGCACCTGCACCTGCTCCACGTGGCGCCGGTGCCCACGGTCCGGCCGGTGTTCTTCCTGTCGGTGGGATCCCACCCGACCCCGGACACCTGTGCCCGCACCGCGTTCAAGGCCCGGAAACGGCTCGAGGATTTCCTGCGGGGGGAACAACTGGACGGCGTGGCGTTCACCGCTGCGGTCCGAACCGGGGTGCCCCACCGGGAGGTGCTGGTCTACCTGGCCGAGGTGGGGGCCGACCTGCTGGTGGTGGGGGAGCGTCCCGAAACCCGGCCCCAGCACTTGCTGCAGCACCTTGTGTTCGAGAGCGTGGGAGAGAAACTCCGCCGCGTCGCACCGTGCCCGGTGCTCACCGTGCGCTAGCAGGTTGCGGAAAAAGCAACCTGCTACGCGCCCCGCGGACGGGGCGCCAAAGCACGAGGCTTGAAAAACCGAGTGATTTGGAAGGCATCGACGATTCCGCAGGATGGCGGAATCGGACGTTTCGTAGAAACGCCCAACGGGCGAGCCCCATGGATGGGGCGAGTCACGGGGCCGTCCCCGAGAGGCCGTTGCGGAAAAACCCACAGATGGGGTTTTTCCGCATCCTGCTAGGGAATGGGGGAGGGGGCGTTCGCCCGTGGACGAGCGCGAAACGGGTCAGGCACCGCGTTTCTTGAGCAACCCCTTGAGCTTGTCGGGGTCCACGGGGGAAGCCTGGGTCGCGGCCAGGTTCTCCCTGCGGATCTCCTCGTAGATCTCCTTGCGGTGGACCGGGACTTCGCGGGGAGCCTGGATGCCGAGCTTGACGCTTCCGCCGTCCACGCCGAGCACCTTGAGCTCGATCGTGTCCCCGATCATGATGGATTCGTCGACCTTCCTGGTGAGAACGAGCATCCGCGACCCCGCACAAATCCGTTGTGGACGGAAGTTTGGGCGGGATGATACCTCGTTCTCTCAGCCGGTTCAAGGGACCGACCCCTTTCGGGGACACCCCTCAGCCGGCCTGGGCCCGCCGGTCCTCCTTCGGGAACAGGGGCGCCCGCACCGGGTGGCCCGACCCCTCCAGGATCACCTGGCGTGCCCGCTTTTTGGCCACGTTGATCACGATCGGCGCGAGCAGGTTGGCCGTGGCCGCGACCGGGTCGTCCGGCATGTTCACGATCACGGCCACCGCGGCCTCGGTATCGGCCCCGATCTCCAGGTCGGCCAGGGCCAGGGGCTTGAGTTCGATCCGGTAGTCGGGGAAGAAACCGTTCGGGTCGGCCACCAGGAAGCAGACGTCTGCGTCGTCCACCGACTGGAACCACTGGAACGGCATCTCCGGGTCGGGGTGGAGCACCACGAACCGGGTGTGCTCGGGGAACCCCGGCATCGGCTCGGTCAGGGTGATGATCTGCGCCTCGTCGATCTGGACGGCGCCGAACGAACGGGTCTGGATCTGCACTGCAGACCTCCTTGCGGGTTGACGGGCAGCCCCGGCCCGGCTGGCAGGGGAGCGGGACCCTCGCAAAGGCCCGCGGTTGCCGGTTGACGAATCCCGTCCGTGGGAGAGAACGCTCGGCGCCGGCGCGGCGCCTATCTCAGGTAGTCCAGGAGCGACACCCCGAACAGACGCCCGGCCGCGGCCAGCGCCGTCCGGTAGGCCTGTTCCTCGGCCGACAACTGCATCGCGGCCTCGGCCATGTCCACCCCCTCGATCTCGGCCTTCAGCGTCTCGTTGGTCAGGTTGTTGGCCCGGAGCCGGTCCTGGGCGAACTCGAGGTTGCGCATCCGCGCGCCCACCCTGCCCCGCTGGGTGCCCACGTCGCCCAGCCCCTGGTCCAGGCGGCCGAGCATCTGTCCGACCGCGGCCGGATCCTCGGTCCGCAGTGCCGCCTCCAGGTCCTCCAGCAGGGTCATCACGTTCTTGGCGCCGTCGGTGATCCCCAGGGCGCCGGCGCCCGTGACCGTGAGTTCGCCGCCGGTCCCGGGTTCGGAAACGACCAGCGACAGCGTGCCGTCGTCGTTGGCCCGGGCCCCGGCGTTCAGCCCGGCCGCGACCAACTGACTGTTGATATCGGCCGCTAGCCCGGAAACATTACCCGTGTAATCGGCCGACAGCGACACCGTGGCCACATCGGAACCGTCTCCCACGGTGAACGACAGGCCGCCGGAGAAGTCCAGGTTCGCGTCCCCGAGGTCGTCGCTGCGCACGTCGGTCAGGCGGAACGCGACGTCCCCGGGCAGGTTGACGGCAAAGCTCTGGCCGCCGCCCGTGTTGACCCGCAGGCTCTGGTCGTCGCCCCGGTACCCGTAGTCGTCCCCGAACGGTTCTTGCTCGCCCGCCGTGCCGTTGAACAGGTAGCCGTCCTCGTACCGGCTGTTGGCGATGCGCTGGAGGGACTCGCGGATTCCGGCCACCTCGTCGGCCAGGGCCGCAAAGCTGCCCGGGTCCGGGGTGCTGGCCACGTTGGCGCCTTCGACGGCCAGGGACTTGGCACGCACCAGGTTCTGGTACACCTGGTCCAGGGCCGAGTCCGTGGCCGCGTGGACCGCGATGGCCTCGTCGATGTTCTTGAGGTACTGCTCGTTGCGGGCGACGACTTCCTGGATGCGCACCACCCGGCTCGCCCCGGCCGGGTCGTCCGACGGCTTGTCGATCTTCACGCCGGACCCGATCTGGCGGTTGATCCGGTCGATGCTGCGCATCCGGTCCTGCACGTCCCGGAGCCAGCGATCCTCCATGGTCTGGTGAGTGACGCGCATGGGCTATCCCTCTCCCTCCACCGGCCTACCGGCCCACCAGGCCGACCCGGTTGATCAGGGTGTCGATCATCCCGTCCACGGTGGTCAGAAACCGGGCAGCCGCCTCGTATCCCCGCTGGAACTGGATGAGCTGCACCATCTCCTCGTCCAGGTTGACCCCCGAGATGCTCTGCTGCTGTGCCTCGACCTGGAGGAGAACCGAGCCGCTCGCGTCCTGGAACGTCTCGGCGTCCCTGGCCTTGGCGCCGAGCCCCTGGACCACCTTGCCCAGGTACCCGGACGGCGTCTCACCCACGGTCTCGAAGATGTCCTGGACGGCCAGGTCGGCGATCCGGCGGGCGTTCTCGCCGCTGCCCGCACCCGGCGTCCCGCTGGCGTCGTACCCCGCGGCGAGCTTGTCCGGGTCGGCCGCGATCCCGGCCGCGACCCGCAGGGCCCCGGCCGGGTCGTACACCGTGAACGTGGTGGTGGGTACCGGGTCCCCCGATAAGTTGACCACAGCCGACCCTGCTCCCAGGTACCCCAGGTCGGTCCCCGCCGGGAACGTGATGTTGTTCGCCACGGTGATATCCACGGCCTGGGCCGGGCCGCCGTCCAGGGACACCGTGCCCGTGGTCAACCACCCGTCGCTGCGCTCGCCCACGACGAGGCTCTCGCCCGCGCCCAGGGTCACGTCGGCGGCGAAATCCAGGCCGTCCACCCCGGTCCAGGTGAGGCTGGTCAAGGCCCCGGCCGTCACGCTCTGGGCCTCGCCCACGGCCTCGTCCCCCCGGTAGAGCTGCACCGCGTCCGGAGCGACCGCCCGCAGGTGGTAGTCCAGGTTCAGGGTCTCGGGGCCGGTGTAGTCGGCCCCAAAAGTTGCGAGGTTGGTGATCGTCAGGGTGGCGGACCCCACGGACAGGTTCCCGCGGGCAACCTGTGACGCGCTGTCCACCGACACCACCTGGAGCCGGTGGGTACCCGCGGGCAGGGCGTCGTACTCGCTGACCGCCAGGATCCCCGCGCTGTCGCTGCCAAAGGCCACCTGGTCGGCCGAGCCGGCCCACTCGAACAGCAGGCCTCCAGCCTGCCCGTCACGGTCGGTCCCGGCCGCGTGGAGGCCGTTCACCCGGTCCGCGACGGTGGCCATCCACCGGGACAGGTCGTCGCGCAGGTCCGGGACGTGGGTGTCCCGCAGGTCGAGGAGGGCCCCGAGCTCTCCCCCCTGGGGGGTCACCGGAGCCGTCTCCACCCGGAAGTCCGACAGGTAGCCGTCGGCGTCCGGGTAACCCCGGATCTCGTAGGACGCGATACGGCTCACCAGATACGGGCCGTCCCCGGGCATGCGGATGTTCAGGTAGGAGCCGTCCGTCTCGACCTCCACCCCCATCTCGGCGGACAGCTCCCGCACCAGCCGGTCCCGCTGGTCGCGCAGGTCGTTGGCCGTGTGGCCGGACGCCTCGGCCTTGGCGATCGAGCCGTTGAGTTCGGCCAGTTCACGGGTCCAGCCGTTGATCTGGTCGACGCTCTCCTGAACGGCCTCGTCGAACCGGTCCTGGACCGCGGCCAGGTCACCGAGCTTCTGGTTGTACACCGTGGCCAGGTGTTCGGCCCGGTCCACCACCTGGGCCCGGAGGGCCGCGTCGGTCGGCCGGGCGGCCAGGGCGTCCCAGCTGTTCCACAGTTCGGTGAGGGCCGCGCCCAGCCCGGTGGACGACGGCTCCCCCAGGACGGTCTCGAGTTCGCCCAGCCCCTGGGCCAGGGCTGCGTCGTACCCGTGCTGGGTGGACGCCCGGCCGAGTTGCCGTTCCAGGTAGCTCAGCTGGACCCGCTCGATCCCGTCCAGCTGAACCCCGGTCCCCAGGGATCCCTGGGCGGTCACCTCTGCCAGGGCCGGGTTGAGTTCCACCCGCTGGCGCGAGTAGCCGTCGGTGTTCACGTTGGACAGGTTGTGCCCGGTCACGTCGATGGCGGCCTGGTGGGCCAGCAGGGCGGAACGGCCGATGTTGAGCCCGGTGAAGATGTTGGACACGATCCCCTCCTTCAGGCCCGCCGGCCCGCGCCGATACCGACCGGTTCGGGCCTGCCCAGGGGCCCGTAGGACGACGGGGGGCGGGCCAGCCCGGCGAGGTGGGCGGTGATCGCGGCGCCGAACCGGCAGCACGCGGCGAGGCACCGCGCCTCCCGGCCGACGGCCTCGAGGGCTTCGGAGAGGAGCCGAACCTCGGCCTGCCCGCCCTGGCCGCCCGTCGCCCGGAGCACCTGCCCGAGGGTCGGCCGCTGCCCCAACCCCTTCCCGGCCCCCGACGCCCTCACGTGGCGTTCCCGGACCGTGGCGGCCCGGCTCAGCGCGGCGGCCAGGTCCCGGGCCCGGGCCAGTTCGGCCTCCAACCCGGCCGGGTTCGCGGCCTCCACGGCGCGCCGCGCCTGCCTCAGGCAGCCGGCCAGGCGCTGGGCTGCGCCGGCTTCCTGCCGGGCGGCGTCGATCAATCGACGAAGCTGCTGGGCCACGGAGCTCCTCCGTTTCGGCTCACCAACGGGCCAGGGCCAGGTGCTCCCGCACCAGCTTGGGCACCACGTCGGCCCCGGACACCTGGTACTCGCCCTGTTCGATCAGCGCGACGATCTCTCCCACCAGTTCCTCCCGGATGTCCGGGGCGGCCAGGGCCAGGGACCGGGCGTGGCGGATCTCGACCCCCCGGTCCGAGATCTGCACCCGGTCCGAGGCGCCCCGGGCCGGGGAGGTCTCGTCGGCAGCGGGAGGGGTGCGTCGCTCGCCGTACGCGGTGGGCACCCCCAAGGGGCGGGTCGTTCGACTCCGGATCTTCATCGCTCACGGATTCCTTTCGGTCACCCGCGCCAGTCCCCGCCGGGTCGTGGGGCCCGCTCCGGCACTGGGAATGGCGTTTCCGGGGCGGGCGCGGCGACGGTTCCCAGTGGATTGCGGGGCGACGCTGCTGGGGTGGAGACGTTCTCATCCTCCCCGTCCTGATCGGCCCCGGCGCCGGGCGACTTGACCGCGCCGGCCTCCAACTGGCGCAGCATCACCCGCCACAGCCCGAGCCCCTCGCCCTGGCTGGCCAGCTCGGCCCACTGGCCGTCCAGCAGGGACTGGACCGTTTGCCGGGCAAAACCCGCCGAGCCGCCGGTCTCGGCCGGGAGCGTGGCCCGGCGCATCTCCCGGAACAGGAGTTGGACGAATTCGCGTTCGAACGCCCGGCACGCCTGCTCCAGGTTGGTCGGCAGGGGATCTGGGCCCGCGGTCGAGGTCGCGGGCAGTCCGGCAACGGAAAGCATGGCTACAGCACCTCCAGTTCGGCGTTCAGGGCACCCGCAGCCTTGAGCGTGCGGAAGATCGACACCAGGTCCCTCGGGCTCACCCCCAGGGCGTTCAGCGCGTCCACCAGGCTGGCCAGGTTCTGGCCCTGTTCCACCATGATCAGGTGGCTGGGCTCTTCGCTGACCGCGACCTCGGCCCGGTCCCGGGCCACGGTCCGGGCGCCGCTCTGCCCGCCGAACGGCCCGCCACCGGTGAACGCCTCGGGCTGGCTCACCTCCAGGTACGGGGTGACCTGCACGGTCAGGTTGCCGTGGCTGATCGCCACCGGCCGCACCTGGACCTCTTCGCCCAGGACGACCGTCCCGGTCTTCTCGTCCACCACCACCCGGGCCACCACGTCCGGCTCCACTGTGATCGACTCCAGCCGGGCCAGGAACGCCACCGGGTCGGCCTCGTCTTCCTCGGGCAGCCACACGCGGACCCGGCCGGCGTCCAGCGCCCGGGCGGTATCGCTGCCGAACAGCTCGGCCACGGCCGTGGACAGGCGCGACGCCGTGGTGAAGTCGGGCTGGGCCAGCAACAGGTCGATGTACCCCTCCTTGAACACGGGCATGGGCGCATCCCGCTCCAGCACGGCCCCGCCCGGGATCCGGCCCACGGTGGGATGGTTCTTCTGTGTGCCGCCACCGGCCGCCCGGGCGCTGTACCCGCCCACGCTGAGCTGGCCCTGGGCCACCGCGTACACGTCGCCGCTGGGGGCCCGCAGCGGCGTGAGGAGCAAGGTGCCCCCCGACAGGCTCGTGGCGTCCCCCACCGACGACACGGTCACGTCGATGCGCTGGCCGGCCCGGGCGAACGGGTTGAGGTTTGCGGTCACGATCACCGCGGCCACGTTCTTCACCTTGATGTCCCCCGGGGCGACGGCCACGCCCAGCCGTTCGAGCAGGTTTGCCGTGGTCTGGGTCGTGAACTCGGTACCGCTCTTGTCGCCGGTGCCGCCCAGGCCCACCACCAGGCCGTACCCGATCAGCTGGTTGCGGCGGACCCCCTCGATCCGCACGAGATCCTTCACCCGCACGGCCCCGGCCGCCGGCCACGCGGCCGCGACGGCCAGCAGGAGCGTCACCACAACGACCATCGCCCGGTTACGTCCCACGGTTCCCACCTCCTGGCGGCCCATCAGAACGGCCACACCGCGTCGAGCACCCGGTACATCCAGCCAGGCCGTTGCTGGTTGGCCACCAGGCCGTCGCCTTCGTACTGGATCTGGGCGTCGGCCAGGGCGGTGGACCGGATCGTGTTGTTCGCCGATACGTCCCGCGGGCGCACGATCCCCCGCACGTACAGGTACTGGGTGTCGTGATTCACCTTGACCTGGCGGCGCCCCTCCACCACCAGGTTGCCGTCGCCCAGCACCTCCACCACCCGCGCGGTGACGCTCATCTTGAGCACGTCTTTCTGGTTTGTGGCGCCCTTGCCCTTGAACGCGTTGCTGGTGGACGCCTTGACGGACGGATCGAACCCCGTGGACCCGTACAGCTTGTCCATCCCCAGGTGTGTCGGCGCTCCGAGGAACGCGCCGACCCCGGCGTCCACGCTGGTGCTTCGGCTGACGTCGGTGGCCGCCTCCCTGCGCGCCTCGCTGGTCTCGACCACCAGCACGGTCACCAGGTCGCCCACCTGGTACGCCCGGTGGTCCCTGGCCGAGCCGGCCAGGGGTGACTGGTCGCTCCACAGGCTGGTGGACTGGTACGCGCTGTCCGCCGTGCTGTAGTGGAGCGGCGTGGGCTCGGGCCACGGCTCCTTTTTCACGTACGACCGGGAACAGCCGGCCAAACCGGCCAACACCAGGACGATCACTGCCCGCCGCATCACCGCATCCTCCTGCCGCCGCTCACGGCCACGACCCCGTCGGTCTGCACGATCCCGCTCACGGTGCGGCCACTCGACAGGTTCTCGACCCGGACCGTCTCTCCGATACCGGCGTCGTCCAGCGCCCGCCCCACCGTGGTGGCGGTGATCCCGCCCACCCGGGCCACCAGCCGGACCAGCCCTCCCCGGCCGACCACGGACACCACCGCCAGGTCCCGGGCGCGCACCGGGCTGCCGGCACGCAGTACCCTTCGGGCCCGCCGGCCCACCGCCTGCTGGGGGTCGACCAGGGCGCCGGCCCTGCCCTCTCCGGCCCGGACCTCCACGTCCTCCGGCCCGAGCACCTCACCGCGTTCCACGTCCCGGGTGACGACCAGCACCGGCCGGCTCCGGAACACCTCGACCCGTGCCCACGCCCGGCCCTGGCGCACCCCGTCCACCTCCACGTCCACCCACAGGGTCGCGGGAGAAGGCAGGGGGCCTTCCGGCAATCGGACCCGGAGGGCCACATCGCCGTCCGGCACCACCGGGGGCAGTCCCACGGACCGGATCCGGAGCTGTTCGTCCGGTGCGAGCCGGGGCGCGACCGCGACCTGCACCGCGTCCACCACCTGGGCCCGGCCGATCCGGCTGCCCGGCCGTTCCACCACCACCCGGTCGGGCACGACCGACGCGTCGATCGTCGCGCCCGCCTGCTCGGCGCGCCGGCGAATCCACGACGCGCTCAGGGTACGGTGGCGGCCGGGCCGGGGAGCCGGACCGAGGGATACGTCGGCCCACCGGTCGGCCACGCCGGGCACGACCTGGGCCAGCAGCAGGGTGTCGCCCTGGACGGTCACCCGGAGGGGTGCGTCCGCACCGGCAACAGCCGGCGAGGCCACGAGGACGGACAAGACGAGCGCAACGGTTGCGATCACGGCACGCTACCTCTTCACGTTGTTGGCCATCTGGCACATCTCGTCCGACGCCTGGATCGCCTTGGAGCACACTTCGTAGGCCCGCTGGCCGGCGATCAGGTTCACCATCTCCTCCACCACGCTCACGTTGCTCATCTCGAGGAACCCCTGGTTCAGGCTCCCGAGGCCCAGTTCCCCCGGGGTTCCGGTGATCGGATCGCCGGACGCCAGGGTGGAGGAGAACATCGAGTGGCCCATGGACTGCAGTCCCGCCGGGTTCGAGAACCGGGCGAGTTCGATCGTCACCCCCAGGTCCTCGACTTGGCCGGTCTCGCCGTTGAGGATCGACACCGAGCCGTCGCTGCCCACGGTCACCTCGGCCGCGTTGGTGGGCACGGTCACCTCCGGGTAGAGCAGCCACCCCTCGCTGGTCACCACCCGCCCCTCGGCGTCGATCTTGAACGCCCCGGCCCGGGTGAACGCCGTGTTTCCGTTGGGCATGGTCACCTGGAAGAACCCGTCCCCTTCGATCACCAGGTCCAGGGGGTTGCCGGTCTCCCGGAAGTCGCCCTGGGTGAAGATCTTCGAAGTGGTCACCACCCGGGCGCCCAGCCCGAGTTCGAGCCCCACCGGGTACTGGGCGTTGGCGTTGGACGACGCCCCAGGGGTCAACAGGTTCTGGTACAGGAGGTCCTGGAAGTCGGTGCGGCTGCGCTTGAACCCGGCCGTGTTCACGTTCGCCAGGTTGTTCGAGATCACGTCCACGTTGATCTGCTGGCAGTTCATCCCAGCGGCTGCGGTCCACAGGGCTCGGATCATCTGTCGTTCCTCCGGTGAGAGCGGTGGTTCCGGGGTCGAGCCCGGACCGTCGGCATCGGTTACGCCACCCGGCCGATCTGGCGCACGGCCGCGCCGGTGACGTCCTCCATCACGGTGGTGATCACGCGCTGGTATGACTCGAACGCCCGGACCGCCTCGATGGTACGGCTCATCTCTGCCACGATCTGGACGTTGGCCTGTTCGAGCATGTGGTCGAGAACCCTGGGCCGGGCCGCCCGGGGCTGGACCGCGCCGGTGGAGTAGTACAGGCTCGGCCCGGCCGAACGAAGCCCTCGGTAGCCGGGGAAGTCCGCGAACTGGATCCGGTCTATCTCGTTGCCGTCCAGAAGGACCCGTCCGCCCTCGTCCACCCGGAGTTGCGCGTCGGGGCCCAGGTCGGCCGGGAGTTGGATCGGACCGTTCTGCCCCAGCAACTGCGACCCGGCCGGGCCGATCACGGTGCCGTCCAGGCCCCTGCGGAACCGGCCGTCCCGGGTGTAGGCGACGCCCGTCCGGGTTTGCACCGCGAAGAACCCGTCTCCTTCCAGGGCCAGGTCCAGCGGGTGGCTGCTGCGCTGGAGCCTTCCGGGCGTGGGGTCGTGGAACTCCCCCCAGTACAGGGTCTGGACGTCGGTGGGCTTGCCGGGGTCGGTGGCCGCCACCGCCTCCCGCACCTCCACCGTGGTCTTGTAGCCGGGGATCTGGGCGTTGAACAGGTTCCGGGCCGCCAGGTCCATCCGGCGGGACTCGAGGACCATGCCGCTCGCCGCGGTGTACATCGCTCGGATCATGAGCGCCTCCTTCGCCCCGGGGAAAAGCAAAAGGGATGCCACCGTGCCGGGCGCCGTCTGTGGCGGGTTTTCGGGGATCCTGGGGGAGGGAAGGTCGTGCGGGGGTCCCGGGGTGGACCCCGAGGGGGGCGGTTTCCGGCCCGGCGGGCCGCTGCTACCGGCGGTCTAGGTCCCGGTCCACCCGGTACAGGAAGGCGAGGATCTCGGCCACGGCCCGGTAGGTGTCGGGGGGAATCTCGTCTCCCGGTTCGAGGCTGGCCAGGATCTCGGCCAGGGCGGGATCCTCCTGGACCGGGACGCCCGCTGCCCGGGCGGTCTCGAGGATCCGCTCGGCAACCCGGCCCCGGCCGGCGGCCGTGACCCGAGGCGCGCCGTCCCGCTCGGGCCGGTACCGGAGGCTCGCGGCCTTTTTCGGCCGGCTCACGCGACGATCTCCAGTACGGCGCCGGCCGGATCCGGCCGGCGCGGCTCCCGGGACACCGCAGCCAGGGTCACCACCCGCACCCCGGCGGCCCGGGTGAGCGCGTCGCCGAGTTCGGCCAGGCGCTCCGCCACGTCCGGGACCCGCTCCGGTTCCAGGGCGATCCGGACCGACACCCCCACCTGGCCCCAGCCCACCCGGATCTCGGTGGGGCCGAGGCGGGGCAGGTCCAACGAGACGCTGAGGTGCCCGCCAGCCCCTTTTCCACGGCCGCGCCGGCCGCCCCCCCAACGCAACGCCCCGGCCACCCACCGGTCGCCCCACGGCAGGACCAGGGGCAACACCGGGACCCCCTCGGCCAGGCTCCGGCCCTGGGCGACCGCCACGTGGCGGACAAGGGCCTCCAACGACCGGGACAGTTCCCCGTCGGGGACCCGGGACAGCAGCCCCAGGGCCAGGGCCTTGAGGTCGTCGGGAGACGCGCCGCGGGCCAGGGCCGCCTCGTGGAACACCCCCGACTGCCGGGTCCACAGGCCCAGCAGGCGCAGGAACGTGCCGGCGGTGGGCCGGCCCGAGAAGAACCCGGCCAGGCGGTCCAGCAGGGAGGAGAGTTCGGGGGGAGCGTCCGGCACGGCGGCCAGCGTGCGGGACGCTTCGGGCAGGGGTTGGGCAGGCGTTCGGAACAGGGCGGCGGTGGGATCCTGCTGGGGTGGCTCCAGCCGGAGCACCACCGGCGGCCCGGCGGCCTCCACCCTGGCCGGGAACCGGGCACCTTCGGGCAGGTGGGCCGGAAACCGCGCAAGGTGGAGTTCCCCCCCCACCCGGACCCACCCGCTGCCCCGGCCGTCGGCGCGCTCGACCACCACCTGGACCACGGCGCCGGGCCGGATCCCGGCCGCAGTGCCTGCCGCCCCGCCGGAAGGCGGCGCGGCAGGGGGGGACGGTCCTACGCCTCCAACTTCAGGCACAGCTCCACCGAGAACGGACCCGCGTCGGTCTCGAACGGGATCTCAAAGCAGGGGACGCCGGACGGGCGGGTGATGGTGTGGTCGGCCCCGACCACCACCGACGGAACCGAGATCTTCAGCTCGTACCCGGCGTCGGCAAGGGCCCGCTTGGCACCGCCGGCCACCATGTTGGTCAGTTCCCCCACGGCGTCGCGCACGTGTTCGTTCACCTCACCCACCGGCTCCCCCAGAAACTCGCTCACCACGTGGAGCACCGCGGACTCCCGGAAGCTCAGCACCACGAACCCCTTGACCTGGCCGCTCAGTCCCACCAACCCCGACACGTCGAACGAGGCGCCGTTCTCCCTCTTGACGCTGGGGGAGCCCCGGCGGGGATCGATGCCGGCCATGGTGGTCAGCACATCCACGGTAGCCGCGATGAACGGGTTGAGGATCTCTGCTCTCACGGCTCGAACCCCTCCAACTCCTCCCGCTCGTCCGAACCGAGGAGCTTTTTCAGATCGAGGAGGATCAGCAGCCGGTCCTCCAGCTTGACCACGCCGTCCAGGTACTCCCGGTCGATGCCCCCCACGATCGGCGGGGGCGGTTCCACCAGGTCCTCGGGCACACGGAGGACCTCGCTCACCGAATCCACCAGGAAACCGACCACCTTGTCTCCCAACTCGACCACCACGATCCGGGTGTTCTTGTCCCGTTCGATCTCGCCGAGCCCGAACCGTTTGCGCAGGTCCACCACGGGGATCACCCGGCCCCGCAGGTTGATCACCCCCTCCACGAACGGGGGGGCGTGGGGCACCCGGGTGATCTCCATCATCCGGTTGATCTCCCGGACTGCGAGGATCTCGACCCCGAACTCTTCCTCCCCCACGTTGAAGGTAACCAGCTGGAGGATCGCCTCGTCGTGTTCCGCCCGCGTCTCGCTCATGCGCTCGTCCTTTCTGGCCCGGCGGTGGGATCACCGAACAGGGGCCGGCTTTCGGTAGATCAACAGACCGTCGTGGTTTTCGATCGGCGGTGCCTCTGGAATCGAGAACAGCGATTCCGACCGGCCGATGATCAGGGCCCCTCCGGGCTTCAGGGCCCGCACCATGCCGCCCACCGCTTTTCGTTTGGCCTCCTGGTCGAAATAGATCAGCACGTTCCGGCACAGCACCGCGTGGAACCCGTCCGGAGGCAACAGCCCGTCGGGCCGGAGCAGGTTGTACCGCCTGAACGTGACCATCCTGCGGACCTCCGGATCGAGGCGGTACAGTCCACCCTCGCACCGGAAGTACTTGTCCCGGTAGTACGGGGGCACCTGCCGCAGGGCGAACTCCCCGTACAGGCCGCTCTTGGCGTCCCGGAGCACGGCCGTGTTCACGTCGGTGGCCAGGATCTCCACCCTGGGCCGCCCCGGCCCGACCCACCGGCGCTCCCGGAGCAAGATGGCCAACGTGTACGGCTCGCACCCCGTGGAACACGCCGCGCTCCACACCCGCAACGGGCCGTTTCCGTCCCGCGTCCACCCGGGCCACAGTTTGTCGATCAGGAGTTGGAAGTGTTCCTGCTCCCGGAAAAAATAGGTCTCGTTGACCGTGAGGGTCTCGATCAGGTGTTCGTACTCGGTCTCCCCCAACGGTCCTCTCAACACTGCCACGTAGGCCGCCGTGGACGGGTATCCCAGTTCGGCCGCCCGGCGGTCCACCCGTTTTCGGAACAGGTGCGCCTGCCCGCCTTCGAACACCAGACCACACCGGGCGTACAGGCCCTGGGCCAGGGGCCCGTACACCGGGTCCTTCCACAGCTGGCTCACTCCGGGTCCCGCCCTCCGCCTTCGGGCGGCGACGCGGCCCCTCGGCCGTCGTTGCGGAACCGGTCGGGCTCGATCCCGCTGCGCGCCATCAACGCGTAGAAATCCTTGCGGGCCTTGCCCGCCAGCTGGGACGCACGGGTCACGTTGCCGCCGGTCAGCTGGAGCACGCTGCGCACGTAGTCGTACTCGAACTCCCGTTTGGCCTGTGCGAACGGGAGCACGGGAGCGCGAGCGCCCCGCCGTGGCAGCGTGGCGCGCACCGGCCCGGGCTCTGCCGCTGCACCGACCACCACGGCTTCGAGTTCCCGGAGGTTTCCCGGCCACGGGTACGACTGGGCCGCCTCCAGGAACCCGCGGTCGATCCCAGGAAACGCCGCGTCCGGCGACGTTCTCCGGTAGAAGTGCTCCACCAGGGCCGGGATCTCGACCCGCCGTTCCCGGAGGGGCGGAAGCCGGATCGGGAACACGTCCAGCTGAAAGTACAGGTCGGACCGGAACCGCCCCTGCCCCACTTCGTCGAACAGGTCCGAGCACGCCGTGGCCACGACCCGCACCGGGGGCTCCCGCCCCTCGTCCCCGGTGGCCCACGCCTCGAGCCACCCCACCAGGAGCACCTGCACCTCGGGGGGGGCCTCGTCCACCCCTGAGAACACCGCTGTCCCGCCCCTCAACCGTTCCCCGAACGACGGGTCGGCCAACCGTTCGGCCGCGGCCGGATCGCGGACCGACAGGTGCGCCCACGGGCCCCCGGCCCGGGGGCTCCACGCCCGCACGCACCGGGACGCGTGCCCTTTGCCTACGCCGACCTCCCCGTACAGGAGCACGCGCACGTCCGCCGCAGCCACCCGGTGGAGCGCCTCGGCGATGCGCACCATGGCAGCGGTCTCCGCCACGAACGGCGGATCGGCAGGAGCGGGGTCGTGGGTTTCCATCACGGGGCCTAGGCTGCCTGTCTGCCGTTTCGGTCTTTGGCGGCCAGGTCGAGCACCTGGTTGACGTCCACGATCAGCGTGACCCGGCCGTCGCCCCGGATCGTGGCGCCGGCGATCGCCGGCGTGTCCGTGAGATACCGTCCGAGGCTCTTGATCACCACCTCCTCTTCGCCCACCAGGCCGTCCACCACCAGGCCCACCCGTTTCTAGGCCAGACCCAGGATCACCACGTACTCCCGCTCGGTGTCCACCGGCCCCTCCGGGACCCGGAACAGCTGGTCCATCCGGATCAGGGGGATCACCTGGTTGCGCAGGCGCAGCACCGGGAACCCGTCCACCGATTTCACCTCCTCCGGCTGGATCCGGACGGTCTCCACCACGCTCACCAGGGGCACCGCGTAGACCTCCTGGCGGGACCGGACGAGCAACGCCTGGATGATCGCCAGGGTCAGCGGGATCCGAACCTTGACCGTGGTACCTTCCCCGGGTGCCGAGTCGATGTCGATCAGGCCGTTGAGCTTCTGGATGTTGGTGCGCACCACATCCATGCCCACGCCCCGCCCGCTGACGTTGGTGACTTTCTTGGCCGTGGAGAACCCGGGGGCGAAGATCAGGTTGAACGCGTCCCGGGCGCTCAGGGTGGACGCCTCGGCCGGGGACAGCACGCCCTTTTCGACGGCCTTGGCCTTGAGGACCTCCGGGTCCATGCCCGCGCCGTCGTCCTCGATGCTCACCACGATGTGGTTGCCCTCGTGCCACGCGGACAGCCGGACCCGGCCCTCCCGGGGCTTGCCCGCCTTGACCCGGTCTTCGGGGGACTCCACGCCGTGGTCCGCAGCGTTCCGGATCAGGTGCACCAGTGGATCGCCGATCACCTCGACCACCGACTTGTCCAGTTCGGTGTTCTCGCCCTGGAGTTCGAGGCGGATCTCCTTGTTCATGGACCGGCACAGGTCTCGCACCATCCTCGGGAATTTGCGGAACACCTTGCCGATCGGCATCAACCGGGTCTTCATCACCGCCATCTGGAGATCCGAGGCCACCAGGTCCACCTGGGCCGAAGTCTCCCCCAGTTCCTCCACGAGTTCCTCGCCCCCCCACCGCTCTTCCATCTCTCCCCGGACCCGGGCAAGCCGGTTCTTGGCCAGCACCAGTTCGCCCACCAGGTTCATCAGGTCGTCCAACCGGCCCACGTCCACCCGGATCGTCTGTTCCACGTGGGCGGCCTGGGCCTTTTTCGCCGGTTCGGCTGGGCCCTTCTGCTTGGCCAGGCTCCGGTGGACCGCCTCTGGCTCCACGACCCTGCGCTCCACCAGCGCCTCGCCCAGGGGCTGGTCGGGCTTTTTCTCGGTCAGGGCCCGTTCCACCGCTGTCGGGTCCACCCCCTCGTCCTGGACCAGGATCTCCCCCAGCTTCCTTCGCTGGCCGCCGCCTTCCAGGACCTGGGCCAGCGCGGCCAGCAGGTCGTCCACGGCCGGCCCGGGGGTGCCCGACTGGGCTGCCTCCAGAAGCTTGCGCACCCGGTCCACCGCGTCGAGGACCACGTCCATCACGTCCGGGCTCGGGGACATCTCCCCCTTGCGCAGCTTGTTGAAGATGTCCTCCACCCGGTGGGTGACCTGGCTGATCTCCTGGAACCCGAGGAAAGAGCTGGAGCCCTTGAGGGTGTGCGCGGCCCGGAAGATCTTGTTGAGCAGGTCCGCGTCGTCCGGGGTCTCCTCCAGGGTCACCAGGTCCTGGTCGAGTTCCTCGATCAGCTCCCACGACTCGATGAAGAACTCCTGGAGGACCTCGGCGTCTTCGCTCCCGGCCTCGGCCGTCCCGGGCTGTTCCTCCGCCGCAGCCGGACCGGGTTGTCCGGCCGGCGCCGCCGCCCCTCCTGTCGGGGCCCCGGAGGCACCACCCGACTGGGCCGCGTGCACCCGGGCGATCCCCTCGGTCGGGTCGGTGCGGGTCTGGCCGTCTTGCTCCAGCTCGTCCAGCAGGGTACGGAGCACGTCGTGGATCTCGAGCAGGGCCGCGGCCAACGGGGGATCCAGCTCCTGCTCGCCCCGTTTGACGGCGCCGAGCACGTCCTCGGCGGCGTGGGCCGTGGCGCCCACCGTTTCGAACCCCATCAGACCGGCCCCGCCCTTGATGATGTGCATCTGGCGGAACAGTTCGGGGATGTCCTCGTCCCGGGCCTCGCCCCGGTCCCTGGCCAGGAGGATCTGGGATACGGTCTCCAGGCACTCCCGGGCGTCGGCGAGGTAGTCGGGCAACAGCTCCTGCATCTCCGGCGATACGCGGTCAGGTTCCATGGGTGTGCTCCGTCACGTCGTGGGCCTGGGGCTTCTGGTAGGCCAGGGCCCCGGGGAAGTGGATCAGCTTGAACGCGTCGCTCACACCGTGGAGCGACTCCGAGTGGCCGATGAACAGGTGCCCCCCCGGCACCAGCGAACGGTAGAAGTGGGCCACGAACCGCTTCTTGGCCGGCCGGTCGAAGTAGATCAGGGCGTTGCGGCAGAACACCACGTGGAACCCTTGCATCCGCGCCATCCCCACCTCGTCCTGGAAGTTGAGCAGGTCGAACGTGACGAGTCTCCGGGGCCCGTCCGTTACCCGGAACCGGTCCGGCCCCTGCACGTCGAAGTACTTCTGGACGTAGTAGGCCGGGGTCCCCCGGAAGCTGTACCGGCCGTACTCTCCGTGCCGCGCCTTCTCGATCACGCTCCTCGCCAGGTCGGTTCCGAAAATCCTGACGTCCCAGCGGGGGGCGTCGTCTCCCAGGACCTCCAACACCAGCATGGCCAGGCTGTAGGGCTCTTCGCCGGACGAACACCCGGCGCTCCAGATCCTCAGCCTGGGGTGGCTCGACGCCCGCTGCCGGTCCACCAGGGGCGCCAGCACATACTGCCGGAACGCGTTGAGCTGGGGCCGGTTGCGGAAAAACGAGGTCTCGTGGGTCGTGACCGCGTCCAGCAGCTCCAGTAACTCCCCGGGCCCCTGGTGCGGGGACAAGAGGATGTCCAGGTATGCGGCCCCGGTGTCCACCCCGACCGCGGCCATCCGGCGGGCGACCCGGCTGTCCAGCAACCGTCGCTTCGGTGGTCCGAACACGAGGCCGCTGCGGTCGTACAGCAACTCCCCCAGCCGGTGGAACTCGTCGTCGGTCAGGACGGCCGGGGGGGCTTTCGCCCGGAGAGCCTGTGTCACGTGCCCCTCGCCTCCCGCAGCAGCCGGCGGGCCGCGTCCACCTCTTCATCCAGTTGGAACGTGAACCGGGCGAGGTCCACCTCGGCCAACTCCGGACGTTCCTCCGCCAGCACCCCCCACCCCTCGGTGTCGCCCAGGCACACGGCCATGTGATCGCCGCCGAACCCGATACACTTGGCCTTGGCCAACGCGTCGGCCACCTGGATCACCGAGGCCAGCACCCGGTGGTTCCCGGCCTGGGCCGGGTGGTGGTGCCAGGCCAGGCCGTCCCGCAGGGGTTCCGGGAACGACCACCGGCCGGCCAGCCAGTCCCCGAGGCGGGCGTGGTCGGTGCGGAACACCTCCTGTTCCGCCTGTTCCAAGGGGATCCCGGCCTCGCGTGCCCGCTCCAGGGCCCGGGCAAACTCTTCAGGGAAGTGGTGGCCGAGCAGGATCTTGCCCACGTCGTGGAGCAGGCCCGCGCTGTACTCGTAGCCGCCCAGGGGCAGGCGGAGCAGCCGGGTCAGGGCCTGGGCGATCAACCCGACCCCGCTGGAGTGCTCCCAGAACCGTTCCCAGTCGAAGCCGTTTTCTCCCAGGGTCCCGGAAAAGTCCCGGATCACCGACACCGACAGCACGATGTTCCGGGTCTCGGCCAAGCCGAGCAGGGCCACGGCCCGGTCCACCGTGCCCACTTCTCCCCGAACCCCGTAGAACGGGGAGTTGGCGACCCGGAGGACCCGGGCGGCCAGGGCCGGGTCGCGAACGATCGTCTGGCCCACCGCCCGGAAGTCCGCGTCCGGGTCCCCGGCGAGCCGGAGCACCTCGGTCGCCACCGGCCCGATGGTCGGGATCTCCCCGCTCCGCTCGATCCGGTCCACGATACGGTCGAAGGTCACCGAACCGCCTCCCCCACGGCCTTGCCGATCGCGTCGATCGGCAGGACCGCGTCGGCCAGTCCGGCCTCCACCACGGCCTTGGGCATCCCGTACACCACGCACGTGCGCTCGTTCTGGGCGATGGAGGGCGCCCCCCGGCCCTTGAGAACCCGCATCCCTTCACGCCCGTCCGCGCCCATGCCGGTGAGAACCACGGCCAGGACGTCGCCGCCCACGGCGTCGGCCAGCGACCGGAACGTGACGTCCACGCTGGGCCGGTACAGGCTGTCGGTGGGCTCGTCGGTGATCCGGAGCACCAGTCCGCCGGCGTCCCGGTCCACGACCATGTGGGCCCCGCCCGGCGCCACGAACCCCCGGCCCGGCTCGAGCCGGTCGCCCGTCTCGGCCTCCTTGACCTCCAGGGGGCCGGCGCGGCTCAGGCGGCGTGCGAACGCGCCGGTGAACGACTTGGGCATGTGCTGGACCACCACCAGGGGCGTCGAGAAGTCCGCGGGCAGGTTCGAGAACACCCGCTGGAGGGCGGGGGGCCCCCCGGTGGACGCGCCGATCGCCACGTACCGGACCCGGCCCGCTGGGCGAGGGCGGGGAGGACCGGGCTGCGGGGGCCGGCGCTCCCCCGTCTCCGGTCCTCCCCGGTCCGGGACGGGTCGCGCGGGCCGGTCGGCCGCCAGCGGCTTCCGGGGCGGCCGGAGCGGCCCCTTGCGGGCCAGGGCGCACACCTTGTCGCACAGGGCCGCCTCGATCCGGACCACATCCAGCACGCTCGTGTCGATCTTCTTCGGGATGAAGTCCACGGCGCCCATGTCCAGGGCCCGGAGGGTGACCTCCGCCCCCTCCTCGGTCAGGCTGGACACCATGACCACCGGCCGGGGGAACCGGGCCATGATCTGCTCGAGCGCCTCCAACCCCGACATCCGGGGCATCTCCACGTCCAGGGTGACCAGGTCGGGATCGAGCTTCTCGATCTTGTCCAGGGCGTCCAGGCCGTCCCGGGCCGTGCCCACCACCCGGATCCGGGCGTCGGACTGGAGCATCTTGGTCAGGGCCTTGCGCATGAACGCCGAGTCGTCCACCACCAACACGCGAACCACCGGAACCTCCTGCCCAGCGTGGGGCAAAGCAGGAAACGAACTGGGGTACCCGATCGGCCGGTGGGAAACGGAACTTGACCCCTTTTCGACACACGGAGCCAAAAACCCCGGGCCAGGAGCCAGCAGGGGGATGCGCGGGCGGTTCAATGAACGTTGGGGGATGTTCGGGGTGGGGCCCGACAGCGGCAATCGGCGCCCCTTCCCTGGGGCGCGTAGCAGGTTGCTTTTTCCGCAACCTGCTATCGGAAGTCATCGGGAAGGGGGGCGGGCGGTTTCCAGAACACCAGGCGGAACGCGGCCGGGGACAACGCCCGGGTCACCCGGGCGAGCACGGCCACGGCGAGCAGGGCGAACACGAGCCGCCCCCACAGCAGCCCGGCCAGGCGTCCGCCGATCACCACCAGGAGCAGGGAGTCCTCGAACAGCGAGTGGCACAGCCCGAGCAGGGACAGGCTGTGGAACACGTCCCGCTCCGGCAGGTCCCCGGAGCGGGCCTCGTGGATGATCAGGCCGCCGCCGTACGCGATCCCCAGGGTCAGTCCGACCACCGTGAGGGACGCGGCCCTCGGACCGATCCCCACGAACCCGAGCACCGGCCCGAGGACCCGGCCCAGCAGCCGGGTCGCGCGAACCGCTTCCAGGGCATCCAGGAACGCCAGGAGCCCGAGGATCACCAGGAAGATCATGCCCAGGTTCCGGACCTGGCCGGCCATCCACGCCAGCACCCCGGGTTCGCCGGCGGGCCTGGGGGTCCACAACACCACAGCCGGCTCGGCGTACGCGCCCGACACCCGGAACACGGCGGACAGCAACAGCCCGAGCACCACCGCGCCGCCCAGCCTGAGGGCCGCCTGGAACCACAGCCGGGGGCCCGAGGCCTGGACGATCCGCAGCTCCACGGGCAGGCCGTGGGCCACCAGGATCATCGCCCCAAGCACGGTGGCCTGGGCCGCGGTCAGGGGATGGTCGGCCGCCAGAGAGCCGAACACCGCGATCGCGCCGTAAATGTTGTTCAGGATCGCGGTGGCCCACACGAGGCCCATTGCCGGGGGCAGACCCACCAGTTCCATGACCGGGCCTAGCGGGGCCGCCAGGTACGGCACGACGCCCAGGGCCCGGGCGGCCTCCACGGCCACCAGCACAGGCACCATTACCCGGAACAGGTCCAGGCTGACAGAGACGGCCCGGCGCACCAGCCGGACCGCCCACCGGGCCGGGTCAGCCACCCGCGGCCCTCCGCGCCGGGACGGTCACCCCTCCGGCTCGATGTCCCGGTACTTGTCGGGAATCCTGGGTTCCGCCAGGAGCCCCATGTTGGGCACGGGGTACCGGAACGCTCCCCCTTTCCGGACGTACTCCAGGCCGTCTGCGACCCGGTCGAACGCGGCGTAGGGCGCGGCGAACGACATCTCGTGGTCCTGGGTCCCGGCAAACACCCGTTCGCCCGGGCCGGGCACCATGTACGTGCACGCCCCGCTCTGGACCACCCCGGCCAGCCACACCGAGCACCCGTACCGGCCGCTGCTGACCGAGGTCAGCCCAGGACCGTGCCGGTAGTTCGCAGCCTGGATCAGGACGAGCACCTGGGCCGGGGTACCGTACACCACGGCCAGGTCCGGGACGAACGCGCACCGGGACAGGGGCGCGAGCCACACCTCCCGCCACGCCCCCTCGGGCCACCGGGGGTACGACCCCTCCATCGCCCGCTGGCAGTCCGGGTCGTCCTGGTAGAACCCGGCGATCGCGCCCGAAAGCATCTTCTCGGGCGGGATGTGCCCCAGGAACACCCGGGGCAGGGGGCACGCGTGGTCCCCGGACCGGAACCCCACGGTCCACCCGAACGTACGGGCCAGGGTCATCCCCTGGCACACGGCCAGCCGGTTGCCCACACCATCGGTCGGGTACTTGATCCGGGGCGGCGGCGCGTCGCCCTCCCGCGCCAGCTTGATCCCGACGGGTTCGGTGGTGGGCCGGCAGTGTCTGGTCACGGTTTCGGCAAAGCGTGCGGTTCTGTCGTCCACGGTCTGCTCCTCGTCGAACGGAAAAGAGCCTCGGGGGTCACGCCCCGTCCCCGCGGGGAACGGCGACCCACAACACCAGGTACGGCACCACGCCGGGCAGTCCGCCCGGGAGAAGGAGGATCAGAAAGAGCAGGCGGAACCACCACGCGGACAGGCCGAAGAACGCGCCCAGCCCGCCGCACACGCCCGCGACGATTCCGTCCTGCCTGCGCAGGGGATGGGAAGGGGAACGGCTCACCGTTGCCTCCTTTCGGTCGGTTCGCCCAACACCCGGATCACGGAGCGCCGGCCGGCCGCCCGCCGGGCTGCGTCCGGCCCGCGAGGCGGTACACCCGGGCGAGGATCTCGGCCACGGCCTGGAACAGGTCCACCGGCACCGGATCGCCCACCTCGGCGGCGCGAAACAGGGCCCGGGCCACGGGGGGGTCCTCGTACACCGGGACCCGGTGCTCCCGGGCCAGTTCGAGGATCTTCCGGGCCACCAGGTCCGCCCCTTTGGCCACGACCTCGGGCGCGGCCATGACGGCCGGATCATACTTCAGGGCGACAGCGAAATGGGTCGGGTTGGTGATCACCACGTCCGAGGTGGGCACCTCGGCCATCATCCTGCGGCGCGCCATCTCCCGTTGCAGGCTCCGGATGCGGCTCTTGATCAGGGGGTCGCCCTCGGTGTCCTTGTGCTCGTCCTTGATCTCCTGCTTGGACATCCGGAGCTTCTTCTCGAACTGCCACTTCTGGAACGCGTAGTCGGCCAGGGCGATCACCACGTACACCAGGAGCACGTTGCGCAGGATCTCGAACCCGGCTTCCAGTTCGTACACCAGGATGCCCCGGGGCGACAGGCCGGCCAGGGCGGGCAGGTCGCCCACCCGGGAGCGCATCGCCAGGTACGCGGCCCAGCTCACGGCTGCCACCTTGATCAGGTTCTTCAGCAGGTCGACCAGCTTGGAGAGCTGGAACAGGTTCTTCAGCCCCGAGGCCGGGTTGAGGCGGTCGAGGTTCGGGGTCAGAGCCTTGGACGAGACCATGAAACCCACCTGCACCAGGTTGCCCGCGATGCCCCCGAGGATTCCGGCCAGGAACACGGGCGCCACGCCCCGGACCAGCCCGCCCGCAGCGCGCATCGCCAGGGTGGCGACCTCGTCCACCCCGACCTCCGGCCGGGCCGTGTACCGGACCACCTCCGTGGCCAGCGCAACCAGTTCCCGGTACAGGTTGCCGGCCCCCACCCACAGCCCCAGGAGGCCGGCGCCCAGCACGAACGCGGTGAGCACCTCGGGGCTGCGGGCGACCTCGCCCTCCTCCCGGGCCTCCCGCCGCCGTTTCGGCGTTGCGGCTTCGGTGCGTTCCTGGTCGTCGGCCACGGGTCAACCCAGGGCTGCGCCCAGGCCGTCCAGGGCCCGGAACGTGGCTTCGAGGGCCCGCAGGAACACCCGCCCCCAGTACGGCAGGGACAGGCCGATCACGGCGAACCCCACCATGATCTTCAGGGGGAACCCCACCACCAGGACGTTCATCTGGGGCACGGACCGGGCGAACACCCCCAGGATGACCTGGGTGCAGAACACGGTGACCACCACCGGTGCCGCCACCTGGAGCCCGAGCCGGAAGATCTCCCCGGACAGCCGGACCACCGCTTCGACCACCGTGGCGCCCACCGCCACGTGGCCGGGGGGAACCGCGCTGAGGTTCCGGGCGAACGCCTCGAGCAGCAGCCGGTAGCCCACGACCCCGAAGAACAGGAGAACCGCGAGCAGGAACTCCAACTGGCTGATCACCGAGATCTGCGTCTCGAACTGGGGGTCCATGACGCTCACGATCCCGAGCCCCATCTGGAACCCGACCACCTGCCCCCCGAACTGGACCGCGGCGAACACGAACTGGGCCACCAGCCCCGTGAGCATCCCGAGAAGCACCTCCTGGCCGGCCAGGGCAGCCACCCCTGCCGTGGTGGCCGGCACGGCCACCGGCGGAGCCGCTCCCAGGGCGGTGAGCCCCAGCCCGAGGCCGAGGACCAGGGCGGCCTTCACCTGGGCGGGGATGAACTGGGTGGAGAACACCGGCGCAAACGCGAACAGGGACGCCATCCGGAGCACGACCAGGATGAACGCGAACAACTCGGCCTCGCTGAAGCCCAGGATGTCCACGGCGCGTCTCAGCAGTGCCCGGCCGGCCGCCTGGAGGTCACGGCACGTACCGCTGGAAACTCAGGAACAGGTCGGTGGCGTACCGGGTCAGCACGCCGATCGCCCACGGCAGGGACAGGAGGAACACCACCACGATCGCCAGGAACTTGGGCACGAACGTGAGGGTCTGCTCCTGGATCTGGGTGACCGCCTGCACGAGGCTGATCAACACCCCCACCACCAGGGCGGTGATCAGGAACGGCGCCGAGATCAGCAGGGTGATCTCCAGGGCCTGGCGGCCGAGGGCGATCACGTCGTCGGGGTTCATCCGAGCACGCTCCGGGCCAGGCTGCCCACCACCAGGTGCCAGCCGTCCACCAGCACGAAGAAGATGATCTTGAACGGCAGGCTCACCATCATCGGCGGCAGCATGAACATGCCCATGCTCATCAGCACGCTGGCCACCACCAGGTCGATGATCACGAACGGGATGAACAACAAGAACCCGATCGTGAACGCGGTGCGCAGCTCGCTGATCACGAACGCCGGGATCAGGGCCGCCAGGGAGACGTCCTGGGGCGTTCGGGGCGGCGGCTCGTTGCCAAGGCGCACGAACAGGGCGATGTCGCGCTCACGGGCGTGGCGCAGGAGGAACGCCTGCACCGGTTCCCGGGCCTTTTCAAGGGCTTCGGCCTGGGGCAGCTCGCCGTCCAGGTACGGCCGCAGGGCGCCGTCGTACACCTGGTTCCACGTCGGGGTCATCACGAAAAACGTCAGGAACAACGCGAGCCCCACCAGCACCTGGTTGGGCGGCATCGCCTGGGTCCCGAGGGCATTGCGCAGGAACGACAGCACCACGATGATCCGGGTGAACGAGGTCAGCAGGATCAGGATGGCCGGGGCCAGGCTCAGGACGGTGAGCAGGAGGACGATCTGGAGGGTGAGCGACAGGTCCTGGGGGCCGGTGGCGCGGTCGATCCCGAACCGGATCGCGGGCAGGGCCGCCTCCTGGGCTGTTGCCAGCGCCGGCACGAGAACCAGCCACAGCGACAGCAGCAGCCGCTTCACGACTCCCCATCCGACCTGGGGCGCCGGCGCAGGGCTGCCAAACGTTCCTCGGTGCTGGGCCCTCCCTCACCCGCGTCGGCCCCCGCGGACTCCAGATCGAGCCGTTTCTTGAACTCGGCCTCGAACGCGCTCTCCAGAAACTCGTACCGCTCGTCGAGCCGCCGCAGCGCGTCCGGGTCCCGGATCTCGGCAACCAGGCTCACCCCGTCGCCCCCCTGGCTGAGGAGCCACACCAGTCCGCCCACCTCCACCAAGAGCAGGGCCTGGCGGGGGCCCACCGGCCGGGACGCCAGCACCCGGATGCCCCGGGCCCTGGAGTCCACGGGAAACCGGCGGCCCAGGAGCCGCCGGAACACCCACACCCCGCCGGCGATCAACGCGAGGACGACCAGCAGCCCCGAGAACAGCTGGAGCAGGCCGCCGCCGGGATCCGCCACCGGTGGAGCGGCCTTGTCCAGGTACTCGGACAGATAGCCCTTGTCCGGAGACGCCGCCGGCCGCGTGCCTCCGTCGGGGGTGGCGCCGGCCCCGGGCGGTCGGGCCTCGGCCACCGGCGCAGGCCCGGGTCCGGGCTCGCCGGCCGCTGCCGAAGGGGGGGCTGGCCGGGCCACAGCCGGCGTGGGTCCCGGTTGCGGGACAGGGGCAGCGGGCGGGGCGGGACCTGGCGCCCGCCCCGGGTCCGGGCTGGGAACCTCGGCCGGCAGCCGTCGCAGGGACCGGGCCACGACCGACCCTTCTCCGCCGGGGTAGCGGATCTTCAGCCAGTCCCCCTGGGCGCCCAGGACCTCGGTCTCGGCACCCCGGGTGAGGCGGCCCACCGGGTCCGACCCGGTGGACGGGGCGGGGCGCACGTTGACGTACCCGTACTCCCAGTCCACCACCGCCCGGTCCCCGGACCACGCCGCGACCGGGCACAGGAGAAGCGCCACCAGCCACAGCACGGGGCCGCGGATCACCGGTCGCCTCCCACCACCTTGGTCAGCCGTGACCAGAGCTTGTCCTTGATGATGATGATCTCGGCCCGGGCGAAGACCTCGCCGTCCAGGGAGATGTCCATGGGCTCGCCCGACAGCTTGTCGGTGGGGACCAGGGACCCCACCTCAAGGTTCAGCAGGTCCCGGACCCGCATCCGGGCCCGCCCCACCTCCACGGTGAGCCGGAACGGGATGTCCCGGAGCAGCCCCCAGTCCCGCATGTGGTTCTCGGGAGAGGCCTCCTCCTCGGGCAGGTGTTTCGCGTCGCTGTCGGCCATGGGCTCCGCCGGGCTACTGGACCACGAAGTCCGTGAAGTACACCTCCACCACCTGCCCGGTGGACAGGAACGCGTTGAGCCGGTGGAGGATCTCGTTGCGCAGGCGCTCTTTGTCGCCCACGGTGGTCAGGTCCACCGACGCCTTGCTCGACAGCAGGGTGAGCAACGCGTCCCGGACCTTGGGTTTCAGGGTGTCGAGTTCGGCTGCCACCGCGTCGTTGTCCAGTTCGAGCTGGAGCATCACCTTGAGGAACCGCGGCCGGCCCGGGTCGGCCAGGTTCACCAGGAACGGGTCCATCGGGTACACCGGCCCCATGGTCGCCTTGGGGGGCGGTGGCGCGGCTTCCTCGGGAGGGGGCTCCTCCGGGGCCGCGAAAAACGTTTTGTACGCGAAGAACCCGCCCCCGCCCAGCCCGGCCAGCACCACGAGGGCGATCACGATCAGGATGATCCGTTTCTTGGACATGACGCCCTTTCCTTTACCACGCCCCACCCGTGCAAACAAGAAGAGAGGAGGCGGGAGTCTCCGCCTCCTCTCTCATCGCCCGGGGGGGCTGGAAGCTTTACCGTTTCAGGGCCATCAGTTCCTGGAGCATCTCGTCGCTGGTGGTGATCACCCGGGAGTTGGCCTGGAACCCCCGCTGGGTCACGATCAGGTCGGTGAACTCCCGGGTCAGGTCCACGTTGGACATCTCCAGGTACCCGGCCGTGATCGTGCCGGTCCCGTCGGTGCCGGCCACGGTGGGTGGCAGGCCCGAGCCCGAGGTGGGGGTCTCCGCGAACTTGCCGCCGCCCAGGGAGAACAGGCCCTCGGGGTTGGGCACGGCCCCAAGCGCCACCCGGGCGATCTCCTCGGTGGTGCCGTTCTCGAACGTGCCCACCACGGTGCCGTCCCGGCCGAAGGTGATGTTCTCCACCGTGGCCCCGCCCGGCGCGGTGGTGGAGAACGAGAACGAGTCCCCCACGTTGGGGCCGGCGCCGTTGGCCAGGTACTGGGTACCGAGCATCGAGGTGGGGACCGTGGTGGTCCCCGGGCTACCGGCCGTGGCAACGTCGATCAGGCTGTCGGCCTGGGCCGTGAGTTCGGCGGCCACGTCGCTCACCGTGCTCGTGACGTTGCCCGCCGCGTCGGTCGCGAGGTTCACGGTGATGTCATTTCCCACCACCGCCACGGACAGGCTCTGGTTCACGCCCTTGGTTACGAACGTGATGTTGATGTCGTTGCCGCCCGCGCCGTACTCGTCGGCCGTGGCTGTCAGGGTCGTGCCGCCGCCAAAGTCATAGGTCCGGCTCGCCTGGGCAGCCACGCCGCCGTTGACCGTGAACGACCCCAGGCTCGGGTTCTCGAACGTGTCCCCCACCTCGAAGTACAGGTTGCCGGTGCCCGAGTTGGTGACCGGCCCGCTACGCTCCCCGGTCACGGTGAACACCACCGGGTCACCGCCCGGCAGCACCGAACCGCCCGCGTTGTCCACGGCCACCACCGACCACCGGTCGGTCACCGTGGTGGTCTCGGTGATCACTTCCCCCAGGGATGCGTCCCCCTCGTTTGCCCCGGAGATCACCGGGCTCGCGTAGGCCACCGCGTTGGTGATCTGGCCGTCGCCCCTGCGGTCCAGGTTGATCCACTGGAGTTCGTCCTGGCTCGCGTCGATCACGCCGTCCTGATTGGTGTCCACCCACCCGTACACCCGCTCTCCCGTGTTGGTGACCAGGTTGCCGTTGTCGTCCACCGACATCGCGCCCACCCGGGTGTACAGGAAGTCGTCGTTGTTGCCCACGATGAAGAACCCCTTGCCCTCGATCGCGATGTCCATGGTGCGGCCGGTGGACTGGATCGAGCCCTGGCCCATGTTCTTGTCCACCGCGGCCACGGACATGCCGCTGCCGATCTGCATCGGGTTGCGGCCGCCCATGGTGGCCCGGGCCTGCTGGACCCCCTGGAGGGTCTGGCTCAGGGTGTCCATGAACGTGACCCGGCTCGACTTGTACCCGGGAGTGTTCACGTTGGCGATGTTGTTGCCGATCACGTCCATGGACTGCTGGTGGTTGCGCAGCCCGGAGACGCCGGAGTAGAGGGAGCGAAGCATGTTCCACCTCCTGGGTGTGGGTTAGGACGCGAAAACAGAGGTCACGTCGCCGAAGGAGACCACCGACCCGTCCTCCAGCCCCAGCAGGATCTCGCCGGGGTTGCTGAGGTCCACGGCCAGGACCCGCGCGGTCACGGTCTCGTTGTCGCCGGTGGCCGCCGTCACGGTACGGCCGATCAGGGACGCCGCGTTCAGGCGCCCGGTCACCGCGTCGGTCGCGTTGGCCGCGTCCACCTTCTGGTTCAGGTTCACGAGCTGCTCCAGGGCCGAGAACTGGGCGGTCTGGGCCATGAAGTCCTCGTTGGACACCGGGTCGAGGGGGTCCTGGTTCTTGAGCTGTTCCACGAACAGGGTCAGGAACTGGTCGAAGTCGGTCAGCACCCCCGTGCCCTGGACCCGGTCCTTGATCTCGGTCGGGCTCGTGCCCTGGACCGAGGTCACGTCGGCGATCGCCATGGTTTTCCTCCTCCCGCTGTCTGCGTCGGGTTGCTTTTTCCGCAACCTGTTAGATCGTGGTCTCGAACCCCCACGGCCGCCACCGGCCGCCGGGAGCGGGCCGGTCTGGGGGGGCGTCCTCCTCCAGGCCGGCCGCCGCGGCCCGGCGCCGCCGGGTCCGGGCCTGGTCGGGCTCGCGGCCGTCCCGGTCCTGCCCGGCATCGACCCCCACCGACACCTGGGCCACGGCGACCCCACGGGCCTCCAGGGCTTCGCGCATCTGGGGAAGCGCCTGGTTCAACAGGTGCTGGGCCTCGGGTGTCTCGACCCGGAACCGGGCCGACACGGCGCCCGCGTCCCGGGACAGGACGATCCGCACCTTTCCGAGGTGGGGCGGGTCGAGCCGCAGTTCGACCCGGTCCTGGCCCCGGGCCCACGCCACCCGCACCGAGTGGGCGAGGCCGGGCGCGTTCCGGCCCGCCCAAACCTCGTGGACGGCCCGGGGTGCGGACGACCCGGTCGGGGGCGCGGGCGGCGGCCGGTCGGCCCGGGGCGGCTCGGCACGCGCTGCGGGCTCGGGCCCGGCAACGACCGCTGCGGGCCGGACCGGAGCTGCCGGCCCGGACGGAGCCGCGGGGGCCTCCGGGTTCGGGCGTTCGGAGGGGGCGGCCGCGGGAGCCGCTCCGTCCGGCGCACCCGGGTCCGCCGCCAGGGAGCCGGCGGCCGGAGCGCCGTCCGGGCGGACCGGGCCGGACGGACGGGCCTGGAGCGGCAGGGGCCGCCCGTCCTGGGCCGAAGGCGCGAGCCGGGGCGAGGTTTCAGCCCTGCCTGGCGACGTCCCGTCCTCGGCCGCCTCTGGGGCCGGTGCTGCCCCGGCTTCCGGCGCCGGGGCGGCAGCAGCCACCGCGACTCCGGGCCGGGGGGTGGCGGGCGGTTCCCGGCCGGGTCCGGCCAGCCCTTTCACGGCGCCGCCGGGCCCGGTGGCGACGTCTTCCGAAGGTTGCACCTGCTGTGGGGGGACGAAAAGGCTGCCCGCGACGGGAGACGGCCCGGCCTCCGGCCGGCCGCCCCCCGCGGATTCGGCAGTGGCAGGCGACGAGGGCCGGGCATTCGGGCCTTCCGGGAAGCCGTGGCGGCGGGGCAGTGGTTCGGGGACCGGTCCGGCAAGCCCGTCCGGGGCGGCTGTACGGCCGGCAACCGGTTCCGCCGGTGCCGGGGCCCCGGTGTCCGTTCCCGCAGGACGCGGCAACGGTCGCCGGGGCGTTCCGGCAGGGGGCGCTTCCCCCGGCCGCCCGTGGCCGGCACGGGCGGCAACGGCCGCCTCACCGGTATCGGACGGGCCGGCACCGGCCACCCGGTTTTCCCCGCTGGAGGCGTCCGAACCCCGGGCCGGGCCGTCCGGGCTCGCCTGTCCGGCCGGGCCGGGCCCGGTCCGGGAGGGCTCCCCCATCCGGCCGTCACCGGCCGGTCTGTCACCGGCGGGGGGCAGGCCGTCTGCACCGTGCCGCGCGCTCGAAGGGTTGCTGGCCGCGCCGTCGCCGGGCCGCCCGGCCCCGTCGGGGGCCGCGCCGGTTGCTCCGGTCTGGAGCTGGGCGGGCCTGCCCGCGCCGCTGCGCAGCCAGTACCCCCACAACCGTTCCGCGCGGCCTCGTTCCCCCGACCGGAGCCCGTGTCCTTCCCTGGCCGGCGGCCCCTGGCTGCCAGCCGCCCCGGCAAGCCCGTCGTCGCCGGCCGTGTGGCCCGGGACGGGAACGGGCGGCGCAGACTGGGTCGCGAGCCCGGCCAGGAGCGGTTGTCCGGCTTCCGCTTCCGGGCGAGCCCGGTCCTGTTCAGGCGCGGCAACCGCTTCGCCGCCGTCTTCCCGTTCCCGGGGCTCGGTGCCGGCCTGCGTGGTGGAAGGAGCGGTCGTGAGAACGGTCCCTGCGGAATCTTGCTTCGCCGGGGAAGAGGAAGGGGGCCCGGCAGCGTGCCGGCGGGTGGTGCCGGCCAGCTGGTGAGCGAACAGGAGGTCGAACGCGTCCCCGGATGGGGCCGGGCTGTCGGTGGGGCTCTCGGTGCCGGTATCCATCCAGGGGACCATCGCAACCTCCATCGGCTCACTCCCGTTGGTTCACCCGCCCTTTCTCGAGCAGACGGGTGAGTTCCCGAACCCGGTCCTTGTCCATCAGGTTGAAGATCTTGCCGACCGTCCGGCCCGGCAGGCGCTCGAGGATCGCCAGGGCCGTGGGGTCGTCGAGCCCTGCGATCGCGGTGGCCGCCTCCCTCGGCTTCATCGCGGCGTACACCTTGGCGATCTGGTCGAGCCGCTCGTCCACCACCTTCTCGCGCCGGGCGATGTCCGCCTCCAGCTCCTGCTTGAGAGCCTCCAGGCGGGCCTGCTGGACCTCCAGATCCCGGGTGGCCGCTTCCAGCGCCCGGCGGAGCGCGTCCAGGGACTGGGCCTCTCGGGCCACCTCCAGACGGCGCTGCTCGATCTGCCGATCCAGTTCTTGCAACAGGCGGGCCCGGGCGGCGACGGCGTCCATGTTTTCCGCAACCGATGGTTTTTCCTGGGCAAAACCCACGGGAGCGGCGAGAACCAGCGCCGCGACCACGACCCGCCGGGCCCACGGGGGGGGAAAGGAACGGACCTCAGGGGCCATGGGAGTCCTCCTCGTTCGTCCGGTGTTGGGCCACGGCCAGTTCGTCGAGCAACGCGGCCTCCTTGCGGCCCTGGCGGTACTGCCACGCGGCCCGCTCCTTCTCCCGGAGCCGCTCCAGCGCCTCCCTGGCCTGGTGGGCCTCGGTCAGCGCGGCGCGGGTCCGGGCGGCCTCGGCCCTGGCTTCGGCCAACTCCGTTGCGGCGGCCTCCTGGACCCGGGCCAGGCCTGCCCGGTGCAGGGCGTACAGGTGCAGGCGTTCGGCGGTCAGCGCGTCCCGGCTCTTCAGCTCGTCCAGCTCCCGCTCGCACTGCTGCCGGCGTCTTTCGAGCGCCTCGCACGCCTGCTCGGCCCGCTCCAGCCGGTCCCGGGCCCGGGCGTACCGGCTCCGGGCCGCATCCTCCTCGATACGGCGAACCGAGAGCACCTTTTCCATCCGGAACCGAAACGCCATGGGGTTCGTCCTCTTCCGCTAACCGTCCGCACCGGGGAACAACGCCAGCAACTGCCGGACTGCATCGTCCAGGGTGGCCCGCTCGTCCACTCCCTGGGTGAGGAACGCGCTCATCGCGTCCCGTTTGGCCACGGCCTCGTCCACCTCGGGGTTGCTGCCGGGCTGGTACGCGCCGATGTTGATCAGGTCCTCCGCCTCCCGGTACGCGGCCAGGAGCTGGCGCATCCGGGCCGCGGCCCGCCTGTGTTCCGGGGCCACGATGTCCATCATGAGCCGGCTGGCAGAGGCCAACACGTCCACGGCCGGGTAGTGGTTGCGGGCGGCCAGGTCCCGGGACAGCACCACGTGGCCGTCCAGGATCGACCGCACGGTGTCCGCCACCGGGTCGTTCATGTCGTCCCCCTCGACGAGCACGGTGTACAGGCCGGTGATCGACCCGCCGCCGGTCTCGGCCATGCCCGCCCGTTCCATCAGCCGGGGCAGGGCCGCGAACACGCTGGGGGTGTACCCCTTGGTGGTGGGAGGCTCGCCGATGGCCAGCCCCACCTCCCGCAACGCCATGGCAAACCGGGTGGCCGAGTCCATCAGGAGCAGCACGTCGTGGCCCTGGTCCCGGAAGTACTCGGCCACGGTGGTGGCCACCAGCGCCCCCCGGGCCTTGACCAGGGGCGATTTTTCCGACGTGCTCACCACCACCACCGACCGCCGGAGCCCCTCCTCCCCCAGATCCCGCTCCACGAACTCCCGCACCTCCCTGCCCCGCTCGCCGATCAGCGCGATCACGTTCACCGATGCCGACGTGTTGCGGGCGATCATCCCGAGGGTCACGCTCTTGCCCACCCCGCTGCCCGCGAAGATCCCCATGCGCTGGCCTTTTCCCAGGGTCAGCATCCCGTCGATCGCCTTGATCCCGGTGGCCAGGGGCTCCCGGATCCGGGCGCGGGCGATCGGGTTGATCTCCCGGCCGTACAACGGGTACTTGCGGCTGCACCGGGCCGGGCCGGCCCCGTCGAGCGGGTTGCCGGTGCCGTCGATCACCCGGCCGAGCAGTTCCTCCCCGACCTGGCACAGGCTCTGGCTGCGGGTGGCCACCACCCGGCTTCCCGGCTGGATCCCCCGCATGTCCCCGTACGGCATCAGCAGGACCCGGGACTCCCGGAACCCCACGACCTCGCACGGGATCGCCCGGTTCCGGGCGAAACCGCCCCGTTCCGGATAAACCAGGCAGATGTCCCCCACCGGCGCGTTGGGGCCGGACGCCTCCACCACCATCCCCACCACCTGGACCACCTTGCCGTGGGGCTGGAGCAGGTCCGCTTCGGCCACCGCTCTGATTTCCGGAGAAAAGTCGAAGCTCATTCGGCGCGTCTCGCCGCCTGGACGAGTTCCTCCAGGCGGGTCTCGAGGCGGGCGTCGATCTCGGCGGTCGGCGTCTGCACCTCGCAACCGCCCGGCTTGACGGACGGGTCCTCGATCACCGCGAAGCTGCGGATCCCGTCGAACGACTGGAGGATCCGGGGTTTGGCCTGGGCCACCGCCTGCAGGTCTCCGGGGTTGACCCGGACGGTGAGGCTCTCCCGGTCCGACAGGAGTTGGAGCGCCTGCTCCACGGTCCGGACCACCGCGCCCCGGTCGGCCTCGGCCAGGGGGCCCAGCAGCTTCTCGACGAGCGCGAACGCCAGTTCCAGCACCTGGGCCCGGGCCTCCCGGTACAGCCGATCCTTGTACCCGGCCAGCTCCTCGAACAGTCCCAGGAGGCGCTCGGCGGTCTCGGCGGCCCGGGCCGCCGCCTCGGCCCGGCCGGCCTCGAACCCTTCCCGCCGGGCCGTTTCCCGGACCTGTTCGGCTTCGGCCCGGGCGGCGGCGACGAGCGCCTCGGCCTCGGCCCGGGCAGCCGCCACCAGGTCGTCCGGGCCGGGAGAAGACCGGACCGGCCCGGGCCGGTCCGCGGCGAGATCTTCGGGCCTGAACGAGCGTACCCCCCCTGTCGCGCCGGCCGGAGGGGAATCGGCTCCGTCCAGATCCGCGGGGCGAAACGGGCGGGCGGGCGGGTCCTGTGGGCTCACGGCAGTCCTCGCTGGCAGCGGGTGGGCTGGACACGGGCCCGGCAGGGGGCGGGCCCAGGCGGGATCAGCTGATATACTCGTCTTCCTCGCCGCCGGCCACGACGATCACGCCCTCTTCCTCGAGCTGGCGCACGATCTCGGTCACGCCGGCCTGGGCCTCGGTGACGTCGCTCACGCGGACCGGCCCCATGAACGACATCTCCTCCTTCAGGGTCTCCACCGCACGAGAACTCATGTTCCGGAAGAACTTTTCCTGGAGTTCCTTGCTCGCGCCCTTCAGGGCCACGGTGAGCACGTTCTTGTCCACCCGCTTCAGGATCTCCTGGAGCCCCTTGTCGGGCAGGAACTGGATGTCGTCGAACACGAACATGAGCTGGCGGATGTGGGCGGCCAGTTCGGGGGTCTCCTGCTCGAGCTTGTCCAGGATGTTCTTGGACTCGGTTCGGCCCATCCGGTTGAGGATCTCTGCCACGGTCTTCACCCCCTGGACCTCGATCGACGACCCGGCCATCGAGATCAGCTTCTTGTCCAGGATCGAGGACACCTTCTTGACCACCTCGGGGCTGATCTCCTCGAGGCTGGCCATCCGCCGGGAGACCTCGACCTGCAGGTCGGTGGGCAGGCTGGCGATCGCGTTGGCCGCCTTGGCCGCGTCCAGGTGGGACAGGATGAACGCGATCGTCTGGGGGTGTTCTTTCTGGATGATCTTGCTCAACAGGCGGGGGTCGGCCTTGCGCAGGTTCTGGAACCCGGGCCCCTGGTCCAGGTACTTGGTCAGCCGGTCCAGGATCTCCCGGCACCGCTCCGGCGGCAGGCTCTTGCGCAGGATCTTCTTGGCGTACTCCACCCCGCCCTGCAGCACGTAGGACCGGGCCAGGGCGAGGGTGTGGAACTCCTCCAGGACCGCCTGGGCCTCCTCGGTGGTGGCCCGGTCGAGCACCGCGATCTCCCGGGTGAGTTCCTGGATCTCCTCGTCCCGGAGGTGGGGGAAGATCTTCTGGGACGCATCGTCCCCCAGGGCCACCATCAGGATGGCGGCCTTGCGCAAGCCGGGGATACCGTCGAGGGTCTCGGGCAAGGGGCTACTCCTCGCTCATCCAGCTCCGGACCAGGTTCGCGGCGATCTCTGGCTCGGTGTCCACCATCTCCTGGAGGCGCTTCTTCAGCTCCTCCCGCCGCACGGTATCGCTGGGGGGCTCCTTGTCGTCCAACGCCTCGGCGGCTTGCCCGGCCTCGCCCTCCCCGCCGAGCCGCTGCTCCATCTCGGCCACGGTGATCGGACCGGTCACCTCGGGGGCGGCCGAAGGCCGGCCCAGCACCTTGAGCAGGGGGCGGGCCACGAAGAACACGCCGAGCAGCGCCACGACCAGCACGGTACCGTACCGGATCAGCGAGGGGACCAGGCCGGGGCTCAAAAAGCCGGCCTTGGCCTCGGGCACCTCGGCCGGGTGGAACGGGATGCTCGTGACCTCCACCGCGTCCCCCCGCGCCGGATCCGCCCCCACCGCCTTCTCGACCAGCGCCTGGATCTGGTCCAGTTCCTCGGGCGGCCGGGGAACGAACTCCCGCGCACCGCCCTCTTCCGCCGGTTCCTTGTAGGTGCCGTCCACGGCCACGGCCACCGAGAGGCGTTTCAGATACCCGGCCTCCCGTTCCACCCGCCGGACGGTCTTGGACACCTCGTAGTTGACCGTCTCGGTCTCCCGGCTGGACGATGCTGGCTCACCGCCGGCCCCGGCGCCCGGCTGGTTCTGCCCCTGGACACCCTGGGCCACGTCCGACCCGGGCACGTTGGACGCGACCCCCGGCACCCCGGCCGGACCGGCGGGCCCGGTGGAGTTCTCGCTCACGCGCTCCTCGCTGCGCACGGCCACGGCCTCGGGGTCGTAGGTCTCGGACGTCTCCTGCACGCGGGAGAAGTCGAACTCCGCCGCCACCCGCACCACGGCACCCCCCGGGCCGGTGACCCGCTCCAGGAGCTCCCGCACCCGCCGTTCCACGTCCTTCTCGTACGCCCGCTTGTACTCCAGCTGGCTGGCGGCCAGCAACGCCGGCGCGTCCCCCTCGGACTGGTACAGCACCGTGCCCCGGCTGTCCACCACGGTCACCCCGTCGGGCTCGAGCCCCTCCACGCTGGATGCCACCAGGTGCACGATCCCCCGCACCTGTTTGGCGGTCAGCCGCCGGCCCGGCCGGAGCTGGAGCACCACCGAGGCCGAGGCCGGCCTGGCCTCGGCCTCGAACAGCCGGCGCTCGGGCATCACCAGGTGGACCCGCACCCCGTCCACGCCGTCGAGCCCGCGGATCGTGCGGGTCAGCTCCCCCTCCAGCGCCCGGGTGTAGTTGACCTTCTGGGCGAAATCGGTCATGCCGAAACCGGACCGGTCGAAGATCTCGAACCCGACCACGCCCCCCTTCGGGATCCCCTGGCCCGCCAGGCTCAACCGAAGATCGTACACCTTGTCGGCCGGCACGAGCACGGTCCGGCCGCCCCCCTCCAGGCGAAACGGCACCCCGTCGGCACGCAGCTGTTCTGCCACGTCGGCCGCGTCCTCCAGGGGGAGGCCGGCGTACAAAACGCCGTACTCCGGCGTCCCGGCCCAGAACAACAGGGCGCCCAGGCCCACGAACAGGCCCAGCGTGACACCGACGAGTACGGCGCGCTGCGCTGCGGTCAGCCCCGACCACAGGTCCCGGACCTGGCCGAGGCCGGTGTCCCAGAAGGCCATCGGTCAGGCCCTCACACCTGCATCCGCATCATCTCCTGGTAGGCGTCCAGAATCTTCTGCCGGACCTCCATCATCAGCTTGAACGCCACGTCCGCCTTCTCGACCGCGACCATGGTCTCCTGGATGCCGGCACCGGGTTCTCCCCGCGCGGCCCGTTCAACGGCCGCGTCGGCGTCCTTCTGGAGGGCGTCGACCTTCTGGAGGCTCTCGGTCAGGAACTCCCCGAACCCCTTGTCGGGCTTCGAGCCCGCAGGCTTTGCCGCGGGATCGAGCCCCTTGCCGGGGAGCACCCCTGAGACGTCTTTTACCATGGGCAACTCCTGCGGTCACCGGGCGCCCCCGAGAGGCCGTCGCTGAAAAACCCGCGGAGGGGGGTCTTCAGCATCCGGTTAGCAGGTTGCGGAAAAAGCAACCTGCCAGGCGCCCCATGGAAGGGGTTTTTCAGCATCCTGTTAGATCTCCAGCGCCCGGAGCATCATGGACTTGGTGGCCTCGAGCACCGTGACGTTGGCCTCGTAGGCCCGGGCCGCGCCCACCAGGTTCACCATCTCGGTCACCGTGTCCACGTTGGGATAGGCCACGAACCCCTGGGCGTCCGCGTCGGGATGGCCCGGCTGGTACCGGACCCTGGGCGGCCCCTGGTCCTCCACCACCCGGGCCACCCTCACCTTATGGATCGACCCGGCGAGCGCGTCCCTGAACCCCCCTGCCGGCACCGCCTCGAAAACCACGTCCCTCCGCCGGTACGGCCCGCCCCCGGGGGTGCGGGTGGTGCTCTCGTTCGCGAGGTTCGACGCCACGGTCTCCATCCTGAGCCGCTGGGCGGCCAGGGCCGAGGCGGACACGTCCATCACGCTGTAGAAGCTCACGGCGTGCTCCTCCCGGTGATCGCCTCCCGGTACTTGCGGAAGCGGCCCGCCAGCATCCGGGTCAGGAACCGGTACTCGATCTGGTTGCGGGCCAGTTTGGCCATCTCCTGATCCACGTCCACGTCGTTGCCGTCCTTGCGGGGGGCTCCGCCGCTGAGCACCACCCGGTCGGTTCCGGGCCGGGCCGCCGCGCCCGGCCGGTGCCGGGGGTGGGTCACCGCCATCCGGAGCCCGGCGCGTTCCAGCGCCCGGTCGAACGGCACGTCCACCGCCCGGTAGCCGGGGGTGTCCGCGTTGGCGATGTTGGCCGCGATGGCCGCGTGCCGGCGCTGGCGTAGTTGCAGCTCCCGGGCGAGCGGGGCCACGGCCCGGTCGATGGCATTGAGCACTCCCACGGTACACCTCCTCGCGATGCCGTGTCCAGAACGTCGGATGGTACCGCAACGGAGAGATGCAAGGGACGTACCAGGGGAAAAAGCTCCGGGAGGAGGCGTTTTCTCCTTTTGCGGGTTCAGCCGGAGGGGGGGGACTCTTCCCCCCCGGGTCCGGCGTCGACCCCGTACGCCCGGAGTTTGGCCCGCAGGGTCTTGACGTTGATCCCCAGGGCCCGGGCCGTGGCCTTCTTGTTGGCCCCGTGCTGTTCGTAGGCCGCGAGGATGATCCGGCGCTCCATGTCCTCCAGGGTGCCCTCCACCCGGAACCCGTCCGAGCCCCGGACCGGACCGCCGTCCCCCAACCGAAAGTGTCCGGGGCCCACCGTACCGCCCCGGGCCAGCACCGCAGCCCGCTCCACCGCGTTCTGGAGCTCGCGCACGTTGCCCGGCCAGTCGTGGTTTTCCAGCACCCGTTCGGCCTCGGGCGTGAGCACCCCCTCGGGGGTGCCGTGGGCCTGGCACGCGCGGGCCAGGAAAGCGCGGGCCAGGGGGACGATGTCCCGCCGCCGGGCCCGCAGGGGGGGCACGTGGATCGGCAACACGTGGAGCCGGTAGTACAGGTCTTCCCGGAACCGGCCCTTGCGGACCTCTTCGGGCAGGTCCCGGTTGGTGGTGGCCACCACCCTGAGGTCCAGGGGGATCGGCCGGCGCCCCCCGACCCGCTCCACCTCCCGCTCCTGGAGCACCCGGAGGAGCTTGGCCTGGAGGGCCGGATCCATCTCGCTCACCTCGTCCAGGAGGAGCGTGCCCCCCTGGGCCTGCTCGAACCGGCCCTCCCGGGCCTCGGCAGCCCCGGTGAACGCGCCCTTCTCGTGGCCGAACAGCTCGCTCTCCATCAGGTTCGCGGGGATGGCCGCACAGTTGACCCCCACGAACGGGCCGTCTGCCCACGGGGACAACTCGTGGATCCGGCGGGCGATCACTTCCTTGCCGGTGCCGCTCTCCCCGGAGATCAGCACCGTGGCGCGGGTCGCGGCGGCGGCCTCCACCAGGGACAGCACCTCGGCCATGGCCGGGTCGTCGGCCACCAGGTGCGACCCGCGGCCCTTGCTCACGGCCGGTTGCCGGCGCCGCGCCAGCACGCCGGACACCTTTGCCAGGAGCACGTCCGGCCCGAACGGCTTTTGCAGAAAGTCCACCGCACCCCGCTTCATACTCTCGACCGCGGTGTCCACCGTGCCGTGGGCCGTGATCACCAGGGCCGGGGTCCGGGGGGCCACCGCTCCCATGCGCTCCAGGAGCTCGATGCCGTCCACCCGGGGCATGCGAAGATCGGTCACCACCAGGTCGAACGCGGCCTGGTCGAGGAGGCCCAGGGCCTCCTTGCCGTCCCGGGCCAGGGTGCACGCGTACCCGCCCCGCTTGAGGGTCAGTTCCAGGGCGACCCGCATCTCGGGGTCGTCGTCCACGACCAGGATCGCGCGCTGATCGCTCACGGCTGTCCTCCGCAGCCCGCCAACGGCAGGCCCACCACGAACGCCGCCCCTCCCAGTTCGTCCGGCCCCACCGACACCCAGCCGCCGTGGGCCGACACGATGCGCTGCACGATGGCCAGCCCGAGCCCCACCCCCTGGGCGCGGGTGGTGTAGAACGGGTCGAACACCTTCTCCAGCGCTTCCGGCGGCACCCCGGGCCCGTCGTCCCCCACCCGGAGCCGGGCGACGGGCGGGTCCTCGGCCGGGTCCGGCTCCACCGACACCCGGATCCTCCCACCCTGGTCCACCGCCTGGACCGCGTTGAGCAGCAGGTTCAGCAACGCCTGGCGCAGCAGATCCGGGTCGGCGTCCACGGGTGCCGGCGCCAGGGACTCGTCCAGTCTCACCCCTTTGGCGCGCACCGCGGCCCGGGCGTACAGCAGCGCCTCGGACAGGACCTCGGCCAGGTCCACGGGACGGCGTTTGAGTTCCACCTTCCGGGCGAACAAGAGCAGGTTGCCCGTGACCCGGGACAGGTTCTGGAGCCCTTTGAGCACGTGGCCGGCCAGCTCTTCGTGGGGGCTGCCCCGCAGTTCCTCCACCAGGTGGGACGCGAACAGTTCCAGGCTGCCCAGGGGGTTGCGGATCTCGTGGGCGATGCCCGCCGCCATCTCCCCCATGGCCACCAGGCGCCGGTTGCGGGCCTCCTGGGCCTCCAGCCGCTGTAGCCGGGTCACGTCCTGGAACACCACCACCCGGCCGAGCACCTCGTCCCCTTCGCCCCGAAACGGAGACACCCTGAGGCCCAACAGGCCCGTGTCTCCGCCCGGCCGGCGCACCGCTACCGTGGACCGGGGTTCCCGCTCCAGGTCGTCCAGGGTCGGGCGCGGGTCCCCGGCCAGGGGGAACACCTCTCCGAACGGCCGCCCCACCGCGTCGGGCCCCAGACCGGTGATCTCCTGGGCAGCCCGGTTCAGGGTGCCGATCCGGCCCTCGGGATCCACAGCCACCACGCCGCTGGGAACGCTTTCGAGCAGGTGGGCCAGGTACCCGGCCAAACGGTCCCGCTCGGCACGGGAGTGGCCCAGTTCCCGGTCCTTGGCCTCGAGCTGCTTGCGCAGTTCGCGCACCTCCTCCTGGAGCCGCTCGTAGGAGGTCTGGAGCCGGGCGGTGGCCTCCTGGAACTGGGCCATGGCCCGCTGGAGTTCGGGTGCAGCCGCGCGGTCGCTCATCGCCGGGCCTCGGCCCGGACCCGCAACCGGGCCAGGGCCGCCTCCAGGGCGGCCAGGGGCGCGTAGACGGGGTCGTCTGCCCCGGCCAGTTCGTCCCAGCCGGCCAGCGCCCGGTCGGTGCGGCCCAGCCGGTCGTCGGCCAGGGCCCGGAGGAACCGGTCGGCAGCATCCCCGGCGTCCCCGGCCTCGTTCCACGCCCGCACCGCGCCCTCCCGGTCGCCGGCCGCGAACCGCAGGCGGGCCTCCACGATCCACCCCTCCCGCTCCAGCGCGGCGCGCTCGCCCCCCTCGGGGAGCTTGCGCCACGCGGTCCGGCGGCGTTCGAGCGCCGCCAGCATGGTCTTGAGGCCGGCCCTGGGCAGTTCGTACCGGGCGGCCTGGAACATCACGGCCAGCGCTTCCCGCGGTCCGGGCGCCGTGTCGAGCGCCCGGGCAAACGCGGTCCGGGCGCCGGCCAGATCCCCCTCTCCGGCGAGGACCCGGCCCAGCTCCAGCTGGCTCCGCCAGCCCCCTCCCCCGGAACCGGCCCACCGCTTGATCGCCTCGGGTTCGCCCTCCCGGACCCGGTCGCGCAGGATCCGGCGCTCCAGGTCCCGGCGGGAGGCCGCCCGGGTTCCGATCCGCAGCAGGTATGCGTACTGCTCCCGGGCCAGGCCGTACGCCCCCAGACGTTCGTACGCCTCGGCCGCCCGCAGCACCAGGTTGCCCACGTCCCGGTTCGCCACCCAGCGGGTCGCCCGGCGAAACGCGGCGAACGCCTCCACCGCCCCAGCCGCGTCCCCCGCCTCCAACAACCGGGCCAGGTGGGCGTCCAGCCGGTCCATGAACGACTCGTACGCCCGGCCGGACTCGGCGGTCTCGGGATAGGTCTCGAACGCCCGGGCCAGGAGCACGAGGGAGCGCTCCCGGTCCCCTGCCCGCCACGCCAGCTCGGCCAGCCCCACCACGGCCCGCTGGGCCGCTGCCGCGTCTGCCCGCCCGTCCACGATCTGCCGCAGGGTCGGCTCCGGCCGGTAAAACAACCGGTACGCCGGCAGGGGTTCGGTCAACTCCACCCCGTCGGCATGGTACACCCCCAGCAACGCCAGGCGCAGCCGGGCCTCCAAAGCGCCCGCGTCGGTGGTGCCCTCGTCGATCAGCAACGCGTAGGTGCGCGCGGCCCGCACCACGTCGCCGCGCGACTCCCACAGGGCACCGGCCCTCAGCCGCGCCTCGGCCGCCTCCGGCGTGCCGGGCTCCGCAGCCGCGATCGCATCGAGCACCCCGGCGGCCTCGGCTGGCCGGCCGGTGCGCTCCAGCAGGTCGGCCAGCGCGTACCCGGTGCGGGGACGCACCTTCCACGCGTCCGGGTCCAGGGCCCGGGCCTCGGAGAACCGTTGCACGGCCGTCTGGTCGTCCCCCAGGGCGACGGCGCACTCGGCCAGGAGGTAGAGGACCACGGCGCGCCCCGGCTGGTCGGGGAACACGGCCGCCCACCGCCGCAGACCGTCCCGGGCCTGGGGGTACCGGCCGGCCTCCAGGTCGAGGACCGCCAGGTCGAACGCCAGGGCCGGCCGCCACGGGCCCGGGGGGCCCTGCAGGGCCCGCTGGTACTCGGTGCGGGCGGCCTCGGGGAACCCCAGGCCCTTCTGGATGTGCCCCAGCATGAACGCGACCCACGCGTCCTCGTCCGGCGCCAGGTCGTCCTGGGACAGGGCCCGGTACAGGCGCTGGGCCTCCCACACCCCTTCCCCGCCGGCAAAGTACCGCGCGTCCGCGCGCAGGCCCGCCACGGTCCGGCGCGCGTCCCGCGGGACCTCGACGGTGGCCAGGATCTCCGCCACCCGGCCCGGGTTCTCGAGAAGGAGCGTCCGGGCCTCGGACACCAGGGCCCGGGCATCCTCCGGCACCGGCCCGCGGACGAACGGGCTCCACCCGGGCTCCACCCGGGCCACCAGCTGCCCGGCAGCCGCTCCCGAAGCCAGCGCCAGGGCGATCCCCACGCCGGCGGCCCACCGGCGGGCGGCGCGGCCGATCACGTGCCCGCCCCTGCGAGCCGCGCCCAGAACCCCCCGGCACCGGGCCCGTCGGAACGGACGTCCCGGACGAGGTCGTCCGCGATCCGGGCCACGCACCGGGCCGCAGGGCTCCGGGGGTACGCGGCCACGAACGGGGTCTGGCGCCGGGCGGCTCGGCGCACGTACGCGTCCTCCACGATCGTGCCGAGGAACGCGACGTCGCGCCCGAGAAACCGCTGGACCACTTCGGCCAGCCGCTCGTACACGGCCCGGCCCTCGGCCTCGTCCCGGGCCGAGTTGACCACCAGCCGGACCCGGGTGTCCGGCCCCCGGCCCCACAGCACCTTGATCAGCCCGTACGCGTCGGTCAGGCTGGTGGGCTCGCCGTTGGTGACCACGATCACCTCCCCTGCGGCCAGGCACAGGTCCACCACGTTGCGGCCGATGCCGGCCGCCGTGTCGATCAGCAAAAGCCCCCCTGAACCGGCCAGCGGCCCGAGCTCGGCCAGCACCCGGTCCCTGGCGGCCGGGTCCAGGTCGGCCAGGGCCTCCACGCCGGACGCCCCGGGAATCACCCGGAACCCCTGCTCCACGGTCACGACCACGTCTTCGCCCCGGGCCTCGCCCCGCAGCAGATGTCCCAGGTTCCGCGCGGGGGCCAGGTTGAGCAGGATGTCCAGGTTGGCCAGGCCGAAGTCCGCGTCCAGCACGGTCACCGGAACGCCCCGGCCGGCCAGCGCCGTGGCCAGGTTCGCCACCAAACTGGTCTTGCCCACCCCGCCCTTGCCGCTCGTGACGGCCACGACCCGCCCACCGCCGTCTTCCGGGGAAACGGCCGGCCGGGACCGCGCGGCCAGGGCCCTCAGGCGCGCTGCCTGGTCGGTCACGGCTCGGGCTCCAGGCCCCGTGCCAGGTACGCGGCAACGCCCTCGGGGGTGGCCTGCTCGATGTCGTCGGGCACGTTCTGGCCGGTGGTGACGAAGCTCACCGGCAGCCGGGACGCCAGGGGAAGCCCCAGGAGCGGCCCGTGGCACTCGGTTTCATCCAGCTTGGTGAGCAGCAGGCGCGACGGCTTGAGGAGCCCGTAGTGCCGCAGGATGCGCTCCAGGTCCCGGCCCCGGGTGGTCACGGCGAGGACGAGGTGAACCTCGGTGTGAACCCCTTCCGGGAACAGGGCGAGCAGCTCTGCCAGGCTCTGCTCGTCCCGGGGGCTCTGGCCCGCCGTGTCCACCAGCACCAGCTCCCGGTCGGCCAGTTCGTCCACCGCCGCCCGGAACCCGTCGGCGTCCACCGCCACCCGGAGCGGCACCCCCATGATCTGGGCGTAGGTCTTCAGCTGTTCCACCGCCGCGATCCGGAACGTGTCCACGGTCACGAGCCCCACCCGCCGGCCGTCCTGCAGGGCGTAGCGCGCGGCCAGCTTGGCCACCGTGGTGGTCTTTCCCACCCCGGTCGGTCCCACGAACGCCACCACCCGCCGGGGCCCGTCCCCGGCCACCAGATCCCCCGACACCCGCACGGTGCGGGCCACGAGTTCCCGGAACGCGTCCACCTCCCGGCCCGGCGGCACCCCGCCCTTGTCCATCCGGTCCTGGAGGAACGACAGGATCCGGGCGGCCAGGGCCGGGTCCACGTCGATCCGTTCCAGGTGGTCCTGGAGCTGCCGCAGGCCGGGGGACAGGTGGACGCGGTCCAGGCGGGCCGTCTGTTCCACCAGCCGCTCCACCTTTCGCACCAGCTCGCGCACCTCTCCGGCCGCAGGCCCCGGGGCCGCGGCAGGGCCGGGCCGCCGGGCCAGCAGGTCGAGCTACTCCCGCAGGCTGTCGATGTCGGCCTGGAGCGCCAGCAGCACCCCGTGATCCGGTCCGGCCTGGCGCGGCGCGGTCCGGGGCGCCGGCCCGGCGGCGGCAGGCCGGGGCGGCTGGCCCACGCTGGTGTCCAGGTCGGCCGCGGCCGTCACCTCGAGGATCGGCCGGCCGAGCATGCCGAACACCCCCTTGCCCGGCCGCACCTCCCGGGTGGACAGGATCACGGCGTCGGGCCCCAGGTCCTCCTTGATCTGCCGGAGGGCGTCGGGCATGTCCACGGCCTGGTACTTCTTAACCCGCAAGGCTCACCACCTGGAGGGTCCGGATCGGCCCCTCCACCTCGTTGTGGCTGAGCACCACCAGGCCGGGCAGCACCCGCTCCGCCAGCTTGCGCAACGGCAGGCGGACTACGGGGGTGGTCAGGGCGATCGGGGTCTGGTTCTGCAGGCTCACCGCCTCGGCCGCCCGGGCCAGGGCGCCTAGCACCTTCTCGGCCGTCTGGGGCTCCAGGGCCAGGAACGACCCGTGCTCTGTGCGCTGGATCGCGGACGACAGGAGTTCTTCCATCTCGTGGTCCAGGGCGATCACCGGGAGCTTGCCGTCCGGGTCCTGGTACTGTTTGGAGATCGCCCGGCGCAGGCCGGCCCGCACGTACTCGGTGAGCAGGTCGGGATCCTTGGTGGTGGGGGCGTAGTCGGCCAGGGTCTCCAGGATGGTACGAAGGTCGCGCACGCTCACCCGTTCGCGCAGCAGGTTCTGGAGGACCTTCTGCACGGCACCCAGGGGCAGCAGGTTGGGTACGAGTTCCTCCACCAGGGCCGGCGCCGACGCCTTCAGCGTGTCGAGCAGGTTCTGGGTCTCCTGTCGTCCGAGCAGCTCGTGGGCGTTGCGTTTGATCAGCTCGGTCAGGTGGGTGGCCACCACGGTGCTCAGGTCCACCACGGTGTACCCCTTCACCTGGGCCTCTTCCCGCAGCTCCTCCCGGATCCACAGGGCGTCCAGGCCGAACGCGGGCTCCCGGGTTGGCACACCGTCCAGGTCCCCTTCGGCGATCCCCGGGTTCATGGCCAGGTAGCACCCCTCTTTCAGCTCCCCCCGGGCCGCCTCGACCCCCTTGATCAGAATCAGGTACTCGGTGGGCCGCAGCTGGAGATTGTCCCGGATCCGGATCGGGGGCACCACGATCCCCAGCTCCAGGGCGAGCTGGCGCCGGATCGACCGGATCCTCTCGAGCAGGTCGCCGCCCTGGGACGCGTCCACCAGGTGGAGCAGCCCGTACCCCACCTCCAGCTCGAGCACGTCCACGTGGAGCAGCTGGCTGACCTCTTCAGGGCCCTCTGCCGGCGCCGGCGCCTCTTCGGCCGCCTTGCGAACCTCCTCTTCCCGCCTCCGGGCCTCGGCCTCGCGCACCTGGCGCAGGGCGTAGGCCGTGCCCCCCAGGACGCCGGCCAGGATCGCGAACGGCACCAGCGGCAGGCCGGGCACGAGGCCCAGCACCAGGAGCACGCCCCCGCCCACGCCCAACGCCTCGGGGGACTGGGTGAGCTGGCCAGGTAACACCTGGCCGAGGTTCGAGTGGCTGCCGGCCCGGGTGACCAGGATGCCCGAGGCGGTGGACACGATCAGGGCCGGCATCTGGCTCACCAGGCCGTCCCCCACGGTCATGGTGGTGTAGGTGCGAACCGCGTCGGCCAACGGGATCCCCATCTGGAGCACGCCGATCACCAGCCCGCCCAGGATGTTGATCCCGGTGATCACGAGCCCTGCGATCGCGTCGCCCCGGACGAACTTGCTGGCACCGTCCATGGCGCCGTAGAAATCGGCCTCCTGGGCGATCTCTTCCCTGCGCCGCCGGGCCTCGACCTCGTCGATCAGGCCGGCGTTCAGGTCCGCGTCGATCGCCATCTGCTTGCCCGGCATCGAGTCCAGGGTGAACCGCGCGTTCACCTCCGCGATCCGGGTGGCGCCCTTGGTGATCACCACGAAGTTGATGACCACGAGGATCAGGAAGATCACGATCCCCACGACGAAGTTGCCGCCCACCACGAACGACCCGAACGCCGCGATGATCTTTCCCGCCCCCTCGATCCCCTGGTCCCCGTGGAGAAGGATCAGCCGGGTCGAACTGACGTTCAGGGCGAGCCGGTACAGCGTGACGATCAGCAGTACGCTGGGAAACACCGAGAAGTCCAGGGGGCGCTCGGTGTACAGGGCGAGGAGGAAGATCAGGACCGACAGGCCGATGTTCACGGCCAGCAGCAGGTCCAGGGCCAGCTTGGGCAGGGGGATGATCATCAGGAAGACGATGCTCATCACCCCCGCCGCAACGACGATGCCGCTGTGGCGGGTCAGCAGTTGGATCGGCTGGATGCGGGCTCCTCGATCCATGGGGCGGTCGGGGGGCCTCCGTGGTCAAGGAGGGGACGAAAACCGCCGAGAATGTAGCACACCTGGGGCGGTCCGGTAAGCGCTATTTCTCCTCGTCCGGAGACGCGAAGCTCACCTCCAGCCAGAAGGTCTCCCCCTCCAGAGTGAACGGGACCACCAGGCACACCCCCGGGCCCCGGTGTTCGATGGTATGGCCCTTGCCCACCACGATCGACGGGATCGCGATCCGGAACGAGAACCCCTCCTCGGCCAGGGTGGCCTTGGCGCCGCCGGCGATCATGTTCGCGATCTCGCCCACCGCGTCCTGGACCTCCTCGTTGAGGTCCGAACACTCCTCCCCCACCATCAAGCCATAGATCTTCAGCGCCAGGGACGCGGGAAACGTGATCGCCACCGAACCCACGGCTTCGCCAGCCAACCCGATCACCCCGCTGATGTCGCCCTTGGCCACGTGGTCGGTCTTGACGAACGGCTTTCCCCGCTCGGGCCGGCTCTGGGCCATCACCTCCAGCGCCTGGTAGGTCGCCGCGATGAACGGATTGATGTAGTCGACGTTGAGCATCCCCACGTCCGTCAGCCGGCCAGGACCTTTTCGATCTTTTCCTTGAGGGTGTCCGGGGTAAACGGCTTGACGATGTAGTCGGTCACCCCTGCCTTGATCGCTTCGAGGATCTCCTTCTTGGCCGCCTCGGTGGTGACCATGATGATCGGGATGTCGTTATACTGGGGGTTCGAGCGCAGCGCCTTCACGAAGGTCAGGCCGTCCATCTCGGGCATGTTCCAGTCGGTGAGCACGAGTTCCACCCCGGCCATCTTGGCCAGGGCGTCCACGCCGTGCTCGGCCTCGACCACGTCGGTGTAGTTGAGCCGGTTCAGGGTGTTCTTGATGATCCGCCGCATGGTGGAAGAGTCGTCGACCGTCAGGATCTTCACCGTTCGCCTCCTGGTGGGGTGGACGTCCCGGGATGGGACCGGTTGATGCCGCCCGCTCGCGACCGCGCCGACGCCGCTCGGGTGCGGGATACAGATCGGCACCGGACCCGAAAACTAAAGCGCTTTTTCAGCAACCGGCTACTCCACCTCCACCACGTCCACCGGCCCCGGCCACAGGGGGTCGTCGGGGCCCAGGTTTCCCACCACCACCCACACGCCCCGGTCCGGCGTCAGGTACTTCTTCGCGGTCCGGAGCACGTCCCGGGGACCGACCCGGGCGATCCCGGCGGGGTAGCGGGCGGACAGGTCCGGGGGCAGGCCGTCGAGCCACAGTCCCATGCGGTCGCGCACCACCCGGGCGGGGTCCTCGTACCGGAACACCCGCCGGTTGAGCAGGGCCTGGCGGCTGCGTTCCAGTTCGCCGGCTTCCAGACCGCCCCGCGCCGTCTCCGCGACGATCCCGGTGATCAGCCCCATCACCTCCCCCACGCTCTCGGTCTTGGTCAGAGCGTACGCACCCACGACCCCGAACCCGGGCAGGCCCTGGTAGTAACTGCCCACGCTGTAGGCGAGACCGCGGTTCGAGCGGATCTCGCGCATCAGCCGGCTCCCGAAGCCGCCCGCACCCAGGGCGTGGTCGAGCACGGTCATCGGGTAGAACTCCGGGTCCGGGCGGGCCGGCGCGAGGCGGGCCCACACCACGGTCGCCTGGGGCAGGGCCTTGGGGACCAGCACCGTGCGCGGCGCCACCGGCGCCGGCGGCGGGATCCTCGGGAATCCGTCACCGCTGCCCGGCAGCCGTCCGAAGCGACGGGTCAACGCCCGGCGCAGGCTGGCCGGGTCGAAGTCGCCCACTGCGCCCACGATCCACGCGCTGGAGGTCACCAGTCGGCGATGCAGGTCCACCACGTCCGACCGGTCCACCCGTCCGACGCTCTCCACGGTGGGCACCCGGCCCCGGGGATGTCCCGCGTACAGGGCCCGCCGGAGTTCCCGGAACGCGAGCCCCTGGGGATCGTCGGCCTCCCGTCGGATCGCGTCCTCCACCTGGGCCCGGGCCCACGACACCCGGCCCGGGTCGAGGCGCGGCTCCCACACCAGCGCCGCCAGCAGGTCGAGCCCCTGTTCCAGGTCCCCGGGCAGTACCGACAGCGTGATCCACCCCTGGGTCCGGCCGAGGGTGAGGTCGAGCTCGATCCCCCGGTTCTCCAGGGCCTCGTCGAACGCCTCTGGCGACCAGTCCCCCGCGCCCCCCGTGCGCCACGCCCGTTCGGCCACCCGTGCGAGGCCCAGTCGGTCGTCCGGGTCGTACAACTCCCCGCCGCGAAACCCGAACACCAGGCGGACCAGGGGCACGTCGTGGTCGGCCACCCACAACAGGGCCGGCCCGCCTTCGGCCAGTACGGCCTCGGCCGGCTTCACCGGCTCGAAGCGGGGCGCCGGAAACCGGGCGGTCCGGGGATCGAGCCCCCCGGGCCCGGCGCACGCGACCAGCACCGCCGGCACCACCGCTGCCCACCACCACCGCGCCCTCACGGTTTCCCCTCCCCGTCGGGCACCAGCACCGCCACCGTCCGGTTGCCGGGGACGAGGTAGGTGCGGGCCGCCTCGGCCACCTCGCCGGGGGTCACCGTGGCCAGTTGCCGGGGGAGTTCTTCCAGGTAGCGCCAGTCCCCGGTGAGGGCCTGGAAGTACGCCAGCCGCCGGGCCAGGCCCGCGTTGGACAGGAGCGCCCGCACCCGGGCCGACTCCAGGCGCCGGACCACCCGGTCGAGTTCCTCCCGGGTGGGAGGCGCGTCGGCCAGGCCCTCCACGAGGGACAAAAGAGCGCTCTCGGCCTCGGCCGGGGACACCCCGGCCACCGGCGTGAGGAACACCGTGAACAGGTTCGGATACCGGGCCCCCGGTAAGCCGTTGGCCGCGCTCACCCGGGTGGCGAGACCTTGCCGGTCCACCAGTTCGCGCACGAGCCGGGAGGAGCGGCCGTCCGCCAGCACTGCCTCGATCACGTCGAACACGGTGTCGGCCCGGTCGGGAACGGTGGGCTTGTGGTACCCGACGATCAGTTGCGGTTCCGCGTCGAACACGACCTCGACCCGTTTGGGGCCGGGTTGGGGAGGCTCACGGGTGGTGGGCCCGGGAGGCGCCCCCCGGGCCTCGAGCGGGCCGAAATACCGCTCCACCAGGGCGAAGAACGCCGGCGGGTCCACGTCGCCCACCGCCACGACCACCGCGTTGTCCGGCCCGTAGTGGCGGCGGTAGAACGCCCGGGTCTCGCCGATGTCGAGCAGCGCCAGGTCGCTGGGCCACCCGATCACCGGATCCCGGTACGGGTGCGCCACGAAAGCGGTGGTGACGAACGCCTCGTACAGCCGGCCGCCGGGATCGGACCCGTACCGCTGGCGGCGCTCCTCCCGGACCACGTCCCGCTCCACGTAAAACTCCCGGAGCACCGGGTCGCGCATGCGTTCGGACTCGATCCGGGCCCACAGCTCCAGGCGGTTGGACGGCAGGCTCACGATGTAACTGGTCAGGTCCGTGCTGGTGAACGCGTTGAACCCCACGGCCCCGTTGCGGGAGTAGATCGTATCGATCTCGTCCTTGACCACCAGCGAGCGGTGGGCCTCCTGGAGTTCGGCCAGGCGGGCCTCCAGGGTCGCGATCCGCTGGGGATCGGCGTTTGGCCCTTTTCGCCGTTCCGTGTCCAGCGCCCGGCCCGCGGCTTCGATCTTCTCCAGCAGGGGCTTCTCGGCCGACCAGTCCCGGGTCCCCAGGGTCCGCGTGCCCTTGAACAGGAGGTGTTCCAGGAGGTGGGCCGTGCCGGTGCGGCCCGCCGCCTCGTCCACCCCCCCCACGCGGAACGTCATCTGGAGGCTCACCACCGGTGCGGTGCCCCGCGGGAGCGCGAGCACCGTGAGCCCGTTGGCCAGGCGGTGCTCCACCACCCGCCCCTCGAGGGAAGCGGTGGGAGCAGCGGCGCGGGCAGCCGGCACCCCGGCGACGACGAGGACGACGGCAAGAAAACAACGCAACCCGCCCCGGCGGGCTGCGCCCGCGGAGAGGGGGAAACGGCGACATTGCAACGGGAGCGCCTCCTGGAAAAGGGGACAACGAGGATCGGTTCGGTCTTTTTCTGCTCCGGGTATCCTACCCCCCGGAAGACCCGACGGCAACGCCGCCCGCGTCTGGCAGCGGCGCCGGGGACCGTGGTACCCTTCGGCCCGTCCGATCCACGCACGCGTCCGAGGAGTTCGTCCATGGCCGAGCCGAACCCGCCGGCTTCCCAGCCCCCGCTCAACGTGATCGACACCCCGGTGCGCCGGGAGCTGGACCGGATCCTGTCCGTGCGGGGCCGGGCGCGGGAGAAACTGCTCCTGGAAGCGGAGAACCCGGCGGCCGTGGTGTCCCTGCTGCCGCCCGAAGAACTGTACTTCACCCTGAAAGAGATCGACCCGGGGGCCGTGCCCTCGGTGCTGGCCCACGCCCGCACCGAGCAGGTGGCCTTCGCCCTGGACCTGGATCTGTGGCGCCGGGACCGGATCCTGGGAGAGCGGACCGGGCCGTGGCTGGCAACCCTTGCGTCCTGCGGGCCCGGCCCCCTGGCCCGGTGGCTGTCCGAACTGGACATCGCCGATCTCACCCTGCTGCTGGGCAAGCTCGTGACCGTTCACCTGCCCCGCGACGGGGAAGACCCCATGGAGATGGAGTTCGAAGGCCGGGCCCCGATCACCCTGGACGGGTTCTACCACGTCCGGTGCGCCGAAAAGTACGAGACCCTGGTGCGCACGGCGCTCACCGTCCTCCGGGACGCCGACGCCGACCGGTACGTCCTGCTGATGGAGGCCCTCGCCCGGGACGTGGACGCGGAACTCGAGGAACACTGTTACGAAGCCCGCCAGCGCCGCCTGGCCGAGAGGGGGTTCCCGGACTGGGAGGAGGCGCTGGAGGCCTACACCCCGGTCGAGGTGACCGATCCGGACGCCCTGCCGGCCCGGATCGCAACCATGACGGGCCCGGAAGAGGGGCCCGAGGTGCCCCCGCGCTACCCGGTGACGGCCGTGGACACCGACTCCAGGCTGCTGGCCCGCGCCCTCGGCCGGGTGGCCAGCCGTGCGTCTCTGGACACCCTGTGGACCGAACTGGCGTACCTGACCAACAAGATCCTGGTGGCCGACGGCCTGCCCCCGGACCGGGTGGACTCGTTCCAGCGGGCGCTCCGCAAGGTGGCCGGGTACGCGTCGATCGGGCTCGAGTCCCTGGTCGGGCCGGACGAGGCGTCTGCCGCCCGGGTGCTGGAACGCCACTACCTGCAGCACGTGTTCGGGGTGGGCTGGGCCCGGGTCCGCCGGGCCGGCGCCCGCGCCCGACGGCTGTACGAACGGGGATGGCCCGACGGCCACAAGGAACGGCTGCTGTTCCTCGACCCGCCCCTGCCCGAGACCGTGGAGGGCCTGCTCCGGCCCCACCCGTTGCGGTTCGTCCCCGACGGGGTCGACGGCACCTACGAGAACTTCGAGTCCCTGGCCCAGATCCGGGAGGCGGAACACCGGGTGGCCCAGGCCGAGTTCCTGGGCCGCCACCTGCTGAGCGTGGTGGAACTGCGCCTGGGCGACCTCAAAGAGGCCCTGGCCCGGATCGACACGGAGAACCTGAAGGGCTCCACCGTGTTCCTGACCGCCCTGGTAAACGCGTCCATGGGACGGGAGTTCCGGTTCACGCCGATCGAACGGGGCCGGGTGGGCGAGGGCCTGGCCCGGCTGTGGGCGGACGACCGGCCGCCCCGGAAGGTCAAACCCGAACTGGTGGACGCGGCCGTGGCGTGGTCGCGCACGGTGGGAACGTTGAAGCCGAACGAAGAACCCCTGCTCAGGGAGTTCGTGGCCACCGCGTTCGGCCTGCTGGAGGAGGAGTTCGGCCACTTGACCCCCGGCGAGACCCCGGACCCCCGGTTCACCCGGGGGCTGTGGATCGTGTAGCATCCCCTGGAACCCTGGGCGGAAACGGGCCCCCTCCTCTGCCGGAGGGGGCCCGTCTGGTCTGCCGGAACGCAGGCGACCCGGGGAAACGGGCCACGCCCCTACGCGTCGGCCTCCCCGGCAGGCGGTTCGGTCGCCGCCTCGGTCTCCTCGGCCTGGGCGGCCGCCACCTCGGGAGCCGGGGCCAGGCCGGCCTTGCGGGTGCCCCCGAACGACGCGAGTTCGGCCTCCACCTCGGCGTCGGTCAGGCCCGACTCGCGCACCTCCACCACCGGGTCCCAGTGGGGCCCCTCGTCGTGGACCTCGATCTTGAGCTTCCGGTACCGGGGCATGCCGGTGCCGGCCGGGATCAGGCGCCCCATAATCACGTTCTCCTTGAGGCCCCGCAGGTAGTCCACCCGCCCCTCGATCGCGGCCTGGGTGAGCACCTTGGTGGTCTCCTGGAAGCTGGCCGCCGAGATGAAGCTCTCGGTGGACAGGCTCGCCTTGGTGATCCCCAGGAGCACGGGCACGCCGATGGCCGGCTTGCCGCCCTTGGCCATCACCTTCTCGTTCTCCTCCTCGAACACCCGGCGCTCCACCTGCTCCTTGAGCAGGAAGTCGGTGTCGCCCACCTCGGTGATCTCGACCCGCTTGAGCATCTGGCGGACGATCACCTCGATGTGCTTGTCGTTGATGTCCACGCCCTGGAGCCGGTACACCTCCTGGATCTCGTCCACGAGGTACTTCATCAGCTCCTTCTCGCCGAGAACCTTGAGCACCTCGTGGGGGTTGGTGGCCCCCTCCATCAGCGGCTCGCCCGCCCGGATGAAGTCTCCCTCCTGGACCGACAGGTGCCGGCCGCGGGGAATCAGGTACACCTTGGGCTCGCCCACCTCGGGGGTCACGATCACCCGGCGCTTGCCCCGGGTGTCCTTGCCGAAGCTCACGATCCCGTCGACCTCGGAGATCACGGCCGCGTCCTTGGGCTTGCGGGCCTCGAACAGCTCGTCCACCCGGGGCAGGCCGCCGGTGATGTCCTTGGTCTTGGTGGTCTCCCGGGGGATCTTGGCGATCACGTCCCCGGCCTGCAGCACGTCGCCCTCCTGCACCGCGATGTTTGCGCCCACGGGCAGCAGGTACCGGCCCACGGTCTGGTTGGTCTCCGGGTCCTTGATCGAGATCCGGGGCCGGTAGTCCGCGCCCCGGCTCTCGATGATCACCTGCCGGGACAGCCCGGTGACCTCGTCGAGTTGCTCGCGCACGGTCACCCCGTCCACGACGTCCCCGAACTTCACGATGCCGGGCTTCTCGGTGAGGATCGGGTTGGTGTAGGGATCCCACTCGGCCAGGAGCTGGCCGGCCTCCACCGCGTCGCCGTCGGCCACCTTGAGGTGGGCGCCGTACACCACCGGGTACCGCTCGCGCTCCCGGCCGCCCTCGTCCAGCACGGCCAGTTCGCCGTTGCGGCTCATGGCCACGATCCGGCCGTCCTCGGTGGTCACGCACTGGAGGCCGACGTACTTCACCGTGCCGCCGTTGCGGGCCTCCAGGGTGGACTGCTCCACCCGCTTGGACGCGGTGCCGCCGATGTGGAACGTGCGCATGGTGAGCTGGGTGCCGGGCTCTCCGATGGACTGGGCCGCGATGATGCCCACGGCCTCGCCGATGTTCACCTTGCGGCCCCGGGCCAGGTCGCGGCCGTAGCACTCCACGCAGATCCCGGTACGGGTCTGGCAGGTGAGTACGCTGCGGATCAGCACCCGCTCGACCCCCGCGTTCTCCACCTGGGCTGCCAGCTCCTCGGTGATCTCGGCGTTGGCCTCCACCAGCACCTCGTCCGAGTACGGGTCCCGGATGTCCACCAGGGCGGTCCGGCCCAGGATCCGGTCCCTCAGGGGCTCCACCACCTCGCCGCCCTCCACCAGGGAGGTCACGTAGATGCCGTCCAGGGTGCCGCAGTCCTGCTCGGTGATCACCACGTCCTGGCTGACGTCCACGAGCCGCCGGGTGAGGTACCCGGAGTTGGCGGTCTTCAGGGCCGTGTCGGCCAACCCCTTGCGGGCACCGTGGGTCGAGATGAAGTACTGCAAGACCGTCAGCCCCTCGCGGAAGTTCGCGGTGATCGGGGTCTCGATGATCTCGCCCGACGGCTTGGCCATCAGCCCCCGCATCCCGGCCAGCTGGCGCATCTGCTGGGTGGATCCCCGGGCGCCCGAGTCGGCCATGATGTAGATCGAGTTGAGCTGTTCGGACTCGGCCGGGTTCTCGATGCCCTGCATCATCTCCTGGGCAACCGCATCGCCCGCGTTGGCCCAGATGTCCACCACCTTGTTGTACCGCTCGCCGTCGGTGATGACCCCGTCCTCGTACTGCCTCTGGATCGCGGAGACCTCCTGGAACGCCTTCTCCAGGATCTCCTTCTTGCGTTCGGGAACGACCATGTCGTTCATCGAGATCGACACCCCGGCCCGGGTCGCCGACTCGTACCCGAGGTTCTTCAGCCGGTCCGAGAAGATCACCGCGGACTTGCCCCCGGCCAGGCGGAACGCCAGGTCCATCAGGTTGGCCAGGGCGCCCTTCTTCATCACCTTGTTCACCGCGGTGAACGGGATCTCCGACGGCACGATCTCCCACAACGCGATCCGGCCCGGGGTGGTGTCCACCAGTTCGCCGTCCATGCGCACCCGGATCCGGGCGTGCAGGTCCACCACGCCCTGGTCGTACGCCACCCGGACCTCCCGGGGGCTCGCGAACACCATGCCCTCGCCCCGGCGGCCGGTGCGCTCCAGGGTCAGGTAGTAGGCGCCGAGCACGATGTCCTGGCTCGGCACGATCACGGGCCGGCCGCTGGCCGGGCTGAGCACGTTGTTGGTGCTCATCATCAGGGCCCGGGCCTCGATCTGGGCCTCCACGGTCAGGGGCACGTGAACCGCCATCTGGTCGCCGTCGAAGTCGGCGTTGTACGCGGTGCACACCAGGGGGTGGAGCTGGATCGCCTTGCCCTCGATCAGGATCGGCTCGAACGCCTGGATCCCCAGGCGGTGCAGGGTGGGGGCCCGGTTGAGCATGACCGGGTGCTCCTTGGTCACCTCTTCCAGGATGTCCCACACCTCCTCGTCCTCGCGCTCCACCATCTTCTTGGCGCTCTTGATGGTGGTGGCCAGTTCCCGCTCCTCGAGCTTGTTGAAGATGAACGGCTTGAACAGCTCGAGGGCCATCACCTTGGGCAGGCCGCACTGGTGGAGCTTGAGTTCCGGTCCCACCACGATCACCGAACGGCCCGAGTAGTCCACCCGCTTGCCGAGCAGGTTCTGGCGGAACCGGCCCTGCTTGCCCTTGAGCATGTCGGACAGGCTCTTCAGGGGGCGGCGGTTCGGGCCCGTGATCGTACGGCCCCGGCGGCCGTTGTCGAACAGGGCGTCCACGGCCTCCTGGAGCATCCGCTTCTCGTTCTTGATGATGATGTCAGGCGCCTTCAGGTCCAGGAGCCGCTTGAGACGGTTGTTGCGGTTGATCACCCGGCGATACAGGTCGTTCAGATCGCTGGTGGCGAACCGGCCGCCCTCCAGGGGCACCAGGGGCCTGAGGTCCGGCGGCAGCACCGGGATCACCTCGAGGATCATGTCCTCGGGGCGGTTGCCCGAGTTCTTGAACGCGTTCATCACCTTGAGGCGCTTGGCGTACTTCTTGCGCTTGGCCTTGCTGGTGGCCGCCAGCATCTCCTCCCGGAGTTCGGCCGCCATCTTGTGCACCTCGATCCGGCGCATCAGCTCGCGGATCGCGGCGGCGCCCATGCCGGCCTCGAACTCGGCGCCGTACTCGATCACGGCCTCCCGGTACTGCTCCTCGCTCAGGAGTTCGCCGGCCTCCAGGGGCGTACTGCCACCGTCCACCACGATGTACGACTCGTAGTACAGCACCCGCTCCAGGTCCTTGAGCTTCATGCCCAGGAGGCTGCCGATGCGGGACGGCAGGCTGCGCAGGAACCACACGTGGGCCACGGGCGTGGCCAACTCGATGTGGCCCATCCGCTCGCGCCGCACCGAGGAGCGGATCACCTCCACCCCGCACTTCTCGCACACCACACCCCGGTGCTTCATGCGCTTGTACTTGCCGCAGTTGCACTCGAAGTCCTTGACCGGCCCGAAGATCTTCGCGCAGAACAGGCCGTCGGACTCGGGCTTGAACGTGCGGTAGTTGATCGTCTCGGGCTTCTTGACCTCGCCGTGGCTCCACTCGCGGATCTTGTCCGGACCGGCGATCGAAAGCCGTACGGAGTTCAAGTTCAGGGGGTCTTTGATCTGCTCGAAGAACTTGTCAAACGTCTGCAAGGCTCAAACCTCCTTACTCGGGAAGAAGACCTCCGGGCCCGGTCCGGGCTCAGAGCTTTTCGTCCTCTTCGAGCAGTTCCACGTTGAGGGCCAGGGCCTGCATCTCCTTGATGAGCACGTTGAACGACTCGGGCAGGCCGGGTTCGAGCACCGGCTTGCCCTTGACGATCGCCTCGTAGATCCGGGTGCGGCCGGTGACGTCGTCGCTCTTGACCGTGAGCATCTCCTGCAGGGTGTGGGCCGCGCCGTAGGCCTCGAGCGCCCACACTTCCATCTCGCCGAGACGCTGGCCACCGAACTGGGCTTTCCCGCCCAGGGGCTGCTGGGTGACCAGGCTGTACGGGCCGATCGACCGGGCGTGGATCTTGTCATCCACCAGGTGGTGGAGCTTGAGCATGTACATCGCGCCCACCGTGATCCGCTGGTCGAACGGCTCGCCGGTCTTGCCGTCGTGGAGCAGGGCCTGCCCCGCCTTGGGCAGCCCGGCCTCGCCGAGGAGTTCGTGGATCTCGTCCTCGCGGGCACCGTCGAACACGGCGCTCTCCATGTACACGCCCTCCCGGGCCGCTTCCCGGGCCATGGCCAGCACCACGTCGTCCGACACCCGGTCGACCAGGGCCCGGCTGTCCTCGTCCCGGTACAGGTCCTTGAGCAGCTGGCGGAGCTTCTTCGGCGAGTACTTGCCGTCCAGCACGCTCTGGATCTGGGCGCCCAGCCCGCGGGCCGCCCACCCCAGGTGGATCTCCAACACCTGCCCCACGTTCATCCGGGAGGGGACGCCCAGGGGGTTCAGGATGATGTCCACCGGCGTGCCGTCCTCGAGGTACGGCATGTCTTCCACGGGCACGATCTTGGAGATGACCCCCTTGTTGCCGTGGCGGCCGGCCATCTTGTCCCCCACCGACAGCCGGCGCTTGATGGCCACGTACACCTTGACCATCTTGATCACCCCCGGCGGCAGGTCATCCCCCTCCTGGAGCCGGCCGATCCGCTCCTCGTAGCGCTTGCGCACCCCGGCGACCATCTCGTCCAGGCGCTCCATCAGCTGGAACACCCGGTCCTCGCGATCCGGGGCGTCCAGGAGCGGCACCTCGCCCCACGCGTCCCGGGGCACGAGATCGAGTCCGTCGTGGGTGATCTCGCCGCCTTCGGGCACCACCACCTCACCGTCCAGGTCCACCAGGTCGATCGCCACCTTCTGGCCCACCAGGAGTTGCCGGATCGACGAGAACGTGGCGCTCCGGAGAATCGCGATCTCGTCCTCCATGTCCTTCCGGAGCCGGTCGGCCTCGCGCTCTTCGACCGCGCCCTCGTTCTCGTCCCCGCCCTTGCGGCTGAACACCTTGGCGTCCACCACGATGCCCTCGACCCCGGGAGGCACCCGCAGGCTGGTGTCCTTCACGTCCCCGGCCTTCTCGCCGAAGATCGCCCGCAACAGCTTCTCCTCGGGGCTGAGCTGGGTCTCGCCCTTGGGGGTCACCTTGCCGACCATGATGTCGCCGGGACCGACCTCGGCGCCGATGCGCACGATGCCCGACTCGTACAGGTCCTTGAGCTTGCGCTCGCCCACGTTGGGGATGTCGCAGGTGATCTCCTCGCGGCCGAGCTTGGTGTCCCGGGCCACGCACTCGAACTCCTCGATGTGCACCGAGGTGAACGTGTCCCGCTCGAGGAGCCGGCTCGAGATGATGATCGAGTCCTCGAAGTTGTACCCGCCCCAGCTCATTAACGCGACGAGCACGTTCTTGCCGAGGGCCAGTTCCCCCTTGGAGGTCGCCGGCCCGTCGGCCAGGATGTCCCCGGCGCTGACCAGGTCGCCCACGCCCACCAGGGGCCGCTGGTTCAGGCACGTGTTCTGGTTCGACCGCTGGAACTTGGTCAGGGTGTACACGTCCACCCCGCTGTGGGCATCGTCGTCCGCGTCCTCCTGGTAGCGCACCACGATGCGCGACGCGTCCACGCTCTCGACCACCCCGTCCCGCCGGGCCACCACGGTGACCCCCGAGTCCCGGGCCACGGTCCGCTCGATCCCGGTGCCCACCAGGGGCGGCTCGGGCTTGAGCAGGGGCACGGCCTGGCGCTGCATGTTCGACCCCATGAGCGCCCGGTTCGCGTCGTCGTGCTCCAGGAACGGGATCAGGGCCGCGGCCACGCTCACCAGCTGTTTGGGCGACACGTCCATCAGGTCCACGTCGGTGGAGGACACGAGCACGGGCTCGCCGTTGCGCCGGGCGTTGATCATCTCGTTCAGGAACCGTCCCTTGGGATCCAGGGGCGCGTTGGCCTGGGCGATCGTGTGCTCCTCCTCGTCCAGGGCGGTGAGGTACACGATCTCGTCGGTGGCCCGGCCCTTGATCACCTTGCGGTACGGGGTCTCGATGAACCCGAACGGGTTGACCCGGGCGTAGATCGACAGGCTCACGATCAGCCCGATGTTCGGCCCCTCCGGCGTCTCGATCGGGCAGATCCGGCCGTAATGGGTCGGGTGGACGTCGCGCACCTCGAACCCGGCCCGCTCCCGGGTGAGTCCTCCCGGCCCGAGGGCCGAGAGCCGCCGCTTGTGGGTCGTCTCGGACAGGGGGTTGGTCTGGTCCATGAACTGGCTGAGCTGCCCCGACCCGAAGAACTCCTTGACCACCGCGGTGACCGGCTTGGAGTTGATCAGGTCGTGGGGCATCAGGGCCTCCACCTCCTGGAGGCTCATCCGCTCCTTGACCGCCCGTTCCATGCGCACCAGGCCCACCCGGTACCGGTTCTCCAGCAACTCGCCCACGCTGCGCACCCGCCGGTTGCCCAGGTGGTCGATGTCGTCCAGGGATCCCTGGCCGGTCTTCAGGTCCACCAGGTACCGGACCACGGCCAGAATGTCCTCCCGGGTGAGGACCTGCTGGTCCAGGGGTGCATCCAGCTTGAGCTTGTGGTTGAGCTTCAGGCGCCCCACCTCGGACAGGTCGTACCGCTCCGGGTTGAAGAACAGGTTCTGGAAGAACTTGGTGGCCGTGTCCAGGGTGGGCGGATCCCCGGGCCGCATGCGCCGGTAGATCTCGATCAGGGCGTCCTCCCGGGTCTCGACCCGGTCGTCCACCAGGGTGTCGCGCATGAACGATCCCACCTTGAGGTGGTCCACGAACAGGAGCCGGATCTCGTCGAGCCCCTTTTCCTTGAGGTGGTCCAGGAGTTCCTGGGTCACCTGGGCCCCCGAGTCGTACAGCACCTCGCCGGTCTCCGGATCGGCGATGGGCGCGGCCAGGTACTGGCCCACCAGTTCCTCCACCAGCACGGGCACGGCCTTGACGCCGGCCTTTTCGAGCCGCCGCAGGGCTGCGGCGCCCACCTTGCGCTGCTTGCGCACCAGGATCTTGCCGGTCTCCGGGTGCACCAGGTCCTCGATCGCCCGGCTCTCCCGGAGCAGGTCGACGCGCAGCTCCTTCTCGGCCCGGCCCGCCTCCCAGTCGATGGTCACCCCGAAGCTGTCGTAGAACCGGTCCAGGATGTCCTGGTGGGTGTAGCCCAGGGCCTTGAGGAGCACCGTGGCGTTGAGCTTGCGCCTGCGGTCGATCCGGACGAACAGGAGGTCCTTGTGGTTGAACTCGAAGTCCAGCCACGACCCCCGGTACGGGATCACCCGGGCCGAGTACAGCCGTTTGCCACTGACGTGCTTCTTCCCGTCGTCGTGGCTGAAGAACACCCCCGGCGACCGGTGGAGCTGGTTGACGATGACCCGCTCGGTGCCGTTGATGATGAACGTGCCGTTGTCGGTCATCCCCGGGATCTCCCCGAAGTAGACCTCCTGCTCCTTCACGTCCCGGATGCTGCGGGTGCCCGCGTCGGCGTCCACGTCCCACACCACGAGGCGCACCGTGATCTTCAGCGGCCGGGCATGGGTCATGCCCCGCTGCAGGCACTCGTCCACGTCGTACTTGGGTTCGCCCAGCTCGTACTTCACGAACTCCAGCGATGCGGTCTCGGCGAAGTCCTTGATCGGGAACACGCTCTGGAACACGCGCTGCAAGCCCACGTTCTCCCTCTGGTCGTGGGGCACGTCGGCCTGCAGGAACCGGTCGTAGGACACCCGCTGCACCTCGATGAGGTTGGGGATCGCCACTACCGTCTCGATCTTGTTGAACTTTCGACGAAGCCTCCGGTTGTCGGCCACCGAGTACGCCATGGGGACTCGTCTCCTTCCGGGGTAGGGCTCGGTTCAGGGGCGGCGGGCCCCCCGCTTGCCGCTGACGAACGGGCGAGCCCGTTCGGGAGGGGGGAGGGGCAAGAAGAAAAACCGGGCGCACGGAGGGCAGACCCCTCCGTGCACCCGCACAGGCTGTCGTTACGGCTCCGGTCGGACAGCGGTCGGCACGATCAGACGATCTCGACCTTGCCGCCGACCTCTTCGATCTTGGCCTTGATCTCCTCGGCCTCGTCCTTGCTCACGGCTTCCTTGATCACGCCGGGAGCGCCGTCCACCACCGCCTTGGCCTCCTTGAGGCCCAGGCCGGTGATCGCGCGCACCACCTTGATCACCTGGATCTTCTGGGACCCGGTTTCGGTGAGCTTGACGTCGAACTCGGTCTTTTCCTCGGCAGCAGCAGACTCGGCGCCGGGGGCCGCCATCGCGGCCACGGCCACCGGGGCCGCCGCGCTCACGCCGAACTTGTCTTCGAGTTCCTTGACGAGCTCGGACAGCTCGAGGACGGTCATGTTCTCGATTAACTGGATGACATCTTCCTTGGTGATCGACATCGGTACCTCCGGTTCTCTTGTGATCTCTGGATGGGGAGTTTCGTTCGAACGGCTGTCAGGCCGCCTTCTTCTCTTCTTCGATCGCGTGGAGCACCTGCACGAAGCTCCGCGGCACGCCCGACAGGACGCCCACGAGGCCCCGCACCGGGCCCACCATCACGCCAACGAGCTGGCCGAGCAGCTGTTCGCGGCCGGGCAGCTTGGACAGGGCGGTGACGTCGGCCTCGGACAGCAGCTTGCCTCCCAGGGCACCGCTGCGCACCGAAAGCGCGTCGTTGCTGGCCTTGGCGAACTCGGCGATCGCCTTGGCGGTGGCCACCACGTCCCGGCCGGCAAAGGTGACCGCGGTGGGGCCGGTGAACTGGTCCACCAGCACCTCGTACGGGGTGCCCTCCACGGCCCGCCGGGCCAGGGTGTTCTTGACCACCCGGTGGGCGGCTCCCTCCTTTTCCAGGGACCGGCGCAGCTCGTTGGCCTGCGCAACGGTCAGCCCCCGGAACTCGGAGACGAAGACCGCCTCGGCAGTTTGGAACTTCTCGCGAAGTTCGACGACGAGGTCTTGCTTCTGGGTTTTGTTCACGCTCGCTTACGACCCCCTTTCCCTGGTTGACGGTTTCGAGTGGACGGACGGCTTGTGTCAAACGCTTCCCGGCCGCGTTCCTCAGGGAAGGGGGGCTCCCCATCCCTCCCAGCCGACTCGGCAGGAGATTAAGCCCGGCGGTCGCCGGACGCCTGCGGTCTTCGACCGGCCCGGAAGGCTTCCTCCGGTGTTGTCGCGGGGTCGCCGGGGCTCAGCCCCGGAACTCCGCCGTGTCGATCTTGATCCCGGGCCCCATGGTGGTGCTCAGGGCCACGGCCTTCAGGTAGGCACCCTTGGCCGACGCGGGCTTGGCGCGGATCAGGCTCTCCATGACCGCCCCGACGTTCTCCCGGAGTTGGTCGGTGGAGAACGACTTCCGGCCCACGGGCACGTGCACGATCCCGGTCTTCTCGACCCGGTACTCCACCCGCCCGGCCTTGAGTTCCCGGACCGCCTGGGCCACGTCGAACGTCACGGTGCCGGTCTTCGGGTTGGGCATCAGGCCCCGGGGCCCCAAAATCCGCCCCAGGCGGCCCACGAGCCCCATCATGTCGGGGGTGGCCACGGCCTTGTCGAACTCGAGCCAGCCGCCCTGGATCTTCTCCACCAGGTCCTCGGCGCCCACGATGTCCGCGCCCGCCTCCCGGGCCTCCTTTTCCTTCTCGCCCTTGGCGAACACCAGCACCCGCACCGTCCGGCCGGTGCCGTGGGGCAGCACCACCGTGCCCCGCACCATCTGGTCGGCGTGTGCCGGGTTCACCCCCAGGTTCACGGCCAGGTCCACGCTCTCGTCGAACTTGGCGTAGGACGTCTCGGGCAACAGGCCCAGGGCCTCGTCTAGGGTGTAGCGCTTCAGCCGGTCCACCTTGGCCTGGACCGCCTTGTATTTTTTTCCGTGCTTGGCCATGGTTTTCGCTCCCGTACCGATCTTCAGTCCACGACGTCCAGGCCCATGCTCCGGGCCGCGCCCTCGACCGTGCGCATCGCCGCCTCGACGTCCGTCGTGTTCAGGTCGGGCATCTTCTGCTCGGCGATCTGGCGCACCTGGTCCCGGGACACCTTTCCCACCTTGTTCTTGTTGGGTTCGCCCGACCCCTTGTCGATGCCCGCCGCGATCTTGAGCAGCACCGCGGCCGGGGGGGTCTTGGTGACGAAGGTGAAGGACCGGTCGGCGTAGACCGTGATCTCCACGGGGGTGATGATCCCGTTGCCGTCCTTGGTCTTGGCGTTGAACGCCTTGCAGAACTCCATGATGTTCACGCCGTGCTGACCGAGGGCGGGCCCCACCGGCGGCGACGGATTCGCCTGCCCGGCCGGGATCTGCAGCTTGATCAGTGCTGCGACCTTCTTGGCCATGATGTACGCTCCTTTTCGCGAGGTGGGGGAGGACGGCCCGGCACCGCACCGGCCGTCTCGCTAGCGGCTTCGGGGACCCGTCGTCCCGTCGGCCTCCCTCACGTCTTCTCGACCTGGAAAAACTCGAGTTCCACCGGGGTGGAACGCCCGAAAATACTCACCAGGACCCGGAGCTTGCCCTTGTCCTGGTTGACCTCGTCCACGACACCGCTGAAGTTGGAGAACGGGCCGTCGATCACCTTGACCTGCTCGCCCCGGCTGAACTCGAACTTGGGCTTGGGGTGGACCTGCCCCTCCTCCACCTGGCCCTTGATCTTGGCCACCTCTTCGTCCGAGATCGGCGGCGGCCGGGTGGCCCCGCCCACGAACCCGGTGATCTTCGGGGTGTTCTTCACCACGTACCAGGTCTCGTCGTTCAACTCCATCTGGACCAGGATGTACCCGGGGAAGAACTTGCGCGAACTCGTGCGCTTCTCCCCCTTGACCACCTCCACCACCTTCTCGGAGGGCACCAGGATCTCCCCGAACAGGTCGGACTTGCCCTCTTCCTTGATCCGCTGCTCGAGGGAGGCCTTGGCCCGGTTCTCATAACCGGAATACGTGTGGACCACATACCACTGCTTTGCCATTTCCGGTCACCTGTGGGAAAAACGCAAGTGGGCAGGTCTGCCGGGGAAGGACGGGGAGGGCGGAGCAGCGACTAGCTCAACACCATCTTGTAGAGCTGGTTGAGCAGGCCGTCGATCAGGCCGAGGTACACGCCCACGACCAGGACCACCAGCAACACCACCAGGGTGGACGCCCCCGTGACCTTCCGGTCCGGCCAAGTCACCTTTTTCAGCTCTGCCTTGGCCTCCCGGAAGAAGACCTTCACTTTCTCGATCATCTGCCCCTCGAAGGGAAAGCTGGCAGGCCAGGAGGGATTCGAACCCCCAACCCCCGGATTTGGAGTCCGGTGCTCTGCCAGTTCGAGCTACTGGCCTGCGCTAGATTCGGCTACTTCGTCTCTTTGTGCGGCGTGTGGCGCCCGCAGAAGCGACAGTACTTCTTGAACTCCAGCTTTCCCGGCGTCGTCTTCTTGTTCTTGGTCGTGGTGTAGTTCCGTCGCTTGCACTCGGTGCACGCGAGGATGACGTTGTCGCGCATGAGATGTCCCGTTCCCCGGCAGCAGCAGCTACTCGATGATCTTCGTCACGACCCCGGCGCCCACCGTGCGGCCGCCTTCCCGGATCGCAAACCGAAGCCCCTCTTCCATCGCGATCGGCGTGATCAGCTCCACGCTCACCCGCACGTTGTC
>JAJRUI010000071.1 GCA_024277875.1 Deferrisomatales bacterium | reverse complement strand
GCCGCCCCGGGTCCGGCAGCCCTGCCCCGGCGCTTGTGCGTGCTGGCACGCAGGGCGCGCGTTTTCACGCACTTGTCGCCGCGTGCGAGTACGCGTAGCATGATGTGCGAAAATCGACCCGGTGCTGTCTGATCGTAAGGAAAGGGTTTTTCCGCTCGTGTCTCCCATCGCCACAAACGCCGTGCCCGCGGGTTTCACGCGCTGCCTCCGCCTCGATGCCTGTGCGCAGGGACGTCCGCAGGCTCTCGGTCCCCTGGCGTTGCCTGATGCCTGCCCCCTCCGCCCATGAGGGTACCCTCTTTGCATCTCCAACCTTATGGCGACGTTCGAATCCCCAGAGCCGCCGGCCGCCTGTCCTGTGCCCGTTAACGGTCGTCTCCGGGTTTACGAAGGGGTGCGGTGGCGCCGAAAAGGGCAGAAAAGGGGCGCAGCATGTCCGCCGCTGTCAAGGACGTCTCCCGTGCCCCGTGTTGGTTTCCTTCCACCTGAAGTCCGCGTTGGGGTTGAGCGCGCGGATGCAAGGGAAGCTTCAAAAGACACGAACGTCCCGGACTCCCGTCCCGGACTCCGCGAAGGAACCTGCCTTGCAACTTCAAGACCCCCCCAGGCCAGCGCCGCTCGTCGACAGTCTCTCGGGACCTTTCGACAGGACCGCGCCACGCTCTTGGGGTTGCTTTGTCCGTGTTCTCCATGCTTACGACGGAGGTTCATGGGGCCGAAAAGGACGCCGTTCTTGCTGCCACGGGGTCCATTGGAGTATCCAGACTTCCGAAGTCTGGAGGATCCCGGCGGAGGGGATGTGGGATTTCTCGCAGGCGCGCCTCGGCATTGCGCGAAGACTCCAGTCCCGTCGGCAGGGGAAGAATGGTCGGCGCTGCTAGGTTAAGAACACGCGGTATGTCAGCTGGTTGCGATCCCCAAACAAGAGAGGTGCCTGTGGTACGTTTGTTGCATTGCTATGGGATATAAGTGTCCGGGAACCCGCGAGGGGGCTCGATGAGGCCTACAATTGTGGATTGGAATCGAGAAAAGGGGCAGAGTATGGCGCGCGTTCTGTTGGGGTTGAGGTCGTTGGTTTGTCTGGTTGCCGTCCTGGCCGTGGCGGGTTCGGTGGCGGGAGCGGCCCCGCCGGCCCCCAACTTTCTTCCGGGTCAGCCGATGCTGGCGGGTAACCAGGTGATCGCTATGTGGCTCCCGGTACCCGGCGCCGTGAAGTACATCGTGTACCTGAACGGTGCGAAAGTAGCGGAACTCTCGGCCAACCAGTACATCGCGCCCGCACCTGAGAAAGCTGGTGAGTACGTCTACGAAGTTTCGGCAGTGGGCGCAACGGGTGCCGAGGGGCCCAAGTCGAAGCCGGGCAAGATCACGATCATCAAGCTGGAGCCCCCCACTGACTTGCTGGCCCGGACCGACCGGCGGAGCAAGCTCATCTCGCTCCGGTGGAGCGCCGGCACGGGTGCGGTGCTGTTCAACGTGTTCCGCGCTCCCAGCAAGGAGGGCCCCTTTGAGTTGATCGCCTCGGTGCAGGCGCCGGGGCACAAGGATCCAAACCTGGAGCCCGGTACATACTACTACCGGGTCACCGCGAGGGACGTCTCAGGCAAAGAAAGCGCGCCGTCCGACGTGCTGGAGGTGGTGCTCGAGCCCCCTCCCCAGGTAGTCAAGAAGATCAAGATTGTGTTCCAGATCTGGCCCTCCAAGGAGACGGCTCGGTACGAATGGCTGGGCGAGGAGACAATCGGCATGGTGGCTGATCTCAAGCTCGCCCCCGACGGCCGGGAGCTGTGGCTGGCCGATCCCGGCCGCAAGGCGATTTACGTACTCAGCGTGTCCGACGGGGCGCTTGCAGCGAAAATTGGACCTCTGGAGTTCAGACCCGTCAAGCTCGATTTCGACGACCGCGGCACCCTGTACGTGACCGGGATGGAGGGCACGGTGAACGTGATGTCCGCTGACGGGACGGTGCAGGAAACCTGGCAGATGCCCCGGCCGCCCGAGACGAATGAGGCGATCTGGAAAAGGCTCCCCGCTGCAGTCAAGAGCTACGGTTCCCAGGGCGGCGACGTGCTGTGCCGGCCCGACGAGGTGTGGGTGAGCGACCAGAAGTTCCAGGTGATCGAGCGGTTCACCTACGACGGCGAGTTCTTAGGCTACCTGTACGAGTACACCGACATCACCGGCAAGAAGGTGCGGTTCCCGGCGGTGGGGGAGATGGAGGAGCTACCCGGCGGCCGCGTGCTTGTCACGTTCCCGCTGGGCCACTACGCGGTCGCGCTCGAGTCCGACGGCCAGGGGGGGCTCAAAGAGGTGTATAACATCGGGGTGGCCACCGCCGGGTTCGTAGGCGGCTTCATCGGGATTGCCGGGGTGGGGTTCACCCCGGACGGAAACCTGGTGCTGACGGACCCCGGGGTGCACACCGTGCAAGTGTTCAGCGTGGAAAGCGGCCGATACCTGTACCACATCGGGGGCGATGAGCCGAAAGAGGACCCCCGGCAACCCGGCCGGCCCCTGATCGATTTCAGCGGCCTCAGTTTTGCGCAGTTCACCCGCAAGGGGGAGTTGGTGCTGTACGCGGGCACCGAGAAGGCCATCATGAAGCGGCGTCTCGTCGGTGATGGCCCGGTGGCGCCCGAGAAACCTTAATCCTTTACGGACAGACGCGGTCGTCCGGCGGCGGCAGGAAAGGAGGTGATGCACGCCGAAAGACCGGGCTGGACCTGACTCCGTCCCCCGAGGGCCCCGGGGCCGAAAGTGAAGCAGTCCCACCACGGAACCTTACTTTGAGGAGGCGAGGAGAAGGAGACCATGATGCGAAGAGCCCTGCTTGTTCTTGCTTCGGCTGCCGTGCTGATGGTCGGCAACACGGCCCAGGCCGTGATCACCGGCACGGCCCACGTGACTGGTGTGGGCGCGGCCGGGCCCTGCTCGGCGTGCCACATCCCCCACGGTGGCGGCGCCGAGCGGTTGTGGCCCGTGCCCCCCAGTTCGGGCACCAACATCGTGGGCACTGTGTCGGGCCTGTGCGCCTCGTGCCACTTGTCCAGCGGCGCCTACCTGACCGCCATGACCTCGGCCCACAGCGATGACTACGTGTACGGGGCACTTTCCCACGGCGTGCTCATGGCCAACGGGACGAGCGTTCCGTGGGGCACCGACGCGGCGGCCTCGGGCCTCCCGTACAGCGCGAACGACCCTATCGAGTGCACGACCTGCCACAACGTGCACGACGACACTATCCGGCCGTTCCTGCGGGCAGACATGAACGTACTGTGCGCGATGTGCCACACAAACCGCCACTTCGTGGACGGCGTCGACTCCACCGGCTCGGTCGCCGCCGCCGGCAAGTGGGACGCCAACGGGGATGGGAGCTCTTCGGGCATCGGGAACCCGGGCTCCCACCCTGTGGGCTCCGACATCACGGGCGACGTGTACGGCGGGAACTCTGTGATCTCGATCCCCACGATCATGAGCGTCCAGGCCAACACGATCCTCGGCGGTTGGTCGCTCGGGGGCAAGCGCTGGGACGGCACCGATACGGGCGGCGTGACCTGCGTGACGTGCCACACGGTCCACGGCGTACAGTACGACTCCCAGGACACTGTGAACAACGATTTCTCGACCAGCAACGACCCGGTCAACGCTAATTACCTCGCCGTGGAGCAGTCGCTCGCCACGTTCAGCAACAGCCTGGGCCGATCCATCGCCAATGGCGACGGGGATGGGAACTTCCTGTGCGAGGCGTGCCACGGCGGGGGCAACAACCCCAGCGTCGACCCCCAGGGGAACGCCTGGTCCGACACCACGTTCAACGTGAACCCTGGCGGCACGGGCACCTTCAGCCACCCCATCGACACCTATCCGTCCTCGATTTCCGCGGGCGTGACCGCGTTCGGCGCGAACTGGCCCACGGGCGCCAACATCACGGCCGGCACCAACGTGGACCCGGTGCCGATTTGCGAAAGCTGCCACGGCCCGCACCCGGCGGCCGACGCGAGCCGCGAGGACTATGCCAACGCCCAGGAGGGGCAGTACATCCTGCGTAACGACGCGAACCTGATCTGTGACGATTGCCACACCGCCACCCCCACGGACCACCACCCGGTGGGCGTGACCTACGACAGCTCGGGCGTGAGCTACCTGCCCGACGTGACAGGCAACGCGAACGACACGCTGACCTGCTCCTCTTGCCACTCCGGCGCCCACAACTGGCCCGCGGCTTCGTGGGTGGGCCTGGACGCGGGCTGGCTCCCGGCGGACAACGGCCGGAGCACGATCCCGGCCACTGACCAGTACAACGTGAACATGTCGCGCACCTGCATGGACTGCCACTACGGCATGGATGGTGACGACACGAGCCTGAGCCCCACCTTCAACGACGGGATCACGGGCGAGACCGAGTACCAAACCGCCTCCGGCGACGCCAACGGCACCCACTACATCGGCGGGGTACACTTGGACGGCACCTGGGTGGGAACCACCCAGGGCCCGAGGGTGACCGACATCTTCTCCGCGAACCCGTGGTCTGACGACCTCGCGAGCGCCGGCGCCGGCTGGTCGCGTTGGGGGAACACCCCCACGAAGCCGGTGATGGTGTGCGAGAGCTGCCACGAGCTCGAGCCCGACAAGAACGTGAGCGGCGACAACCTGCTGCTCGCAGCCTTCACCGAGGGCTCGAACGGGGACGAGGGCAACGTCGCGGGCCGTGACGATCTGTGCGAGGCTTGCCACGGCGTCCCCGACGGCACCCACCCGCTCACTGGCATGACCGTGTCGCGGACGGGTCAGCCGCTCGACGCCGGCGCCTCGTGGCTGCGCAGCCCCGTGGGCAACGCCACCATGGACACGACCAACGACTACGTTTCGTGCGACTCGTGCCACCAGGTGCACGATGCGAACCCCAACAGCGTTACCTTCATCCTGGACGCGCCTGATACTTACGACTTTGGCAGCGGCCCGGTCACCCTGGTGGGCGCGGGCTCGGACGACACCACCGATCCGGAGCTGGATAACGTGAACGCGGAGCTCCAGCCTTATGTGGTGCCCACGTTGAGCGGACGTGGCGGAGACTTCACCGGGTTTTGCGACCAGTGCCACATCTACGCGTATTAGCCCCGGGGCAGGAGAAGGACGTCCTTCCGGGCTCGGGCATCGAAACGGAGGCCTTCCCCGGAGCTGCCGCTCCGGGGAAGGCCCCACTTCGTGCACCAGCGAGGGGGGGGACGTAAACACTTGACGAGAGGACAAGGAGAGATACGCATGAAGAAGTTGTGGGTTCTGGGAATGGGCCTCATACTTGCCTTTGCAGGGATTGCCCACGCGGAGGACGTTTACAAGTTTGGGAGCAAGGTAGAAAGCCTACAGTTAAAAGGCGTGGACGGCGAGACTGTGGCGGTAGAATTGGACGGAGATCCCACCGCTGTGGTGTTTTTTAACTCGGCTTGCAGCGCGTGCCGGGCCGAGATGGCTCATCTGGGGAAGTTGATGAGGAAGGAGAAGGGGCTCAAGGTGGTGGCCGTGTGCACTGACGTGAATGGGGCGGCCGGCGTCGAGCGCTTCAAAAGGAGCACCAAGCTCGACGCGTTCGAGTACTACCTGGATCCCGAGTTCGAGGTGGCGGGCAAGTTCGGGTTTTCATACACGCCGGCCCTAGCCTTGGTGGACAAATCCGGCAAGCTATACTATGCCAAGGGCGGTTGGAGAGGGGCTGACGCGGACGTGATTACAAAGAAAGTTTCGGAAAAGAAATAGGACATGGGGAGCCCGGGGGGCGGCGCCCCCGGCTGGCCCGTGTGAGAAAGAAGAGACGAACGGGGTGTGTGCCCCAGGGGGCCGCACCCTTTCCTTTTGGGATGTGCGCGAGGTACGAATGGCTGCGAAAAGGAGGGCGTGCTGGACTGTAGGCGCCGTACTCGTGTGGGCGGCAGTGGTGTCGTGCAGCGGCGGCGTAAACGGGCCGACCCCGGAAGGGGATGCCAGGGTGCCTGAACCATCCGCGTTCCGCAAGACCGCCGGGGTCGATCTCCCAAACGGTTACGAGGGGTTGTTCGATTCGCCTTACACCGACGAGGTCGTGGCTCGGGTGGACGGCTACCCGGTGACCCGGGAGGAACTGGCGCGCTTCCGGGCCCGCCTGAAGGCCAGCGGCGGGTTCCGGCTGATGCACGAGCCCGGGGACACGTCCCTGGTCGAAGCCGTGGAGAGTTTCTCCCGCCACTGGTTGGTCGTGCGCTTGGGCGCGGAACGGGGCCTTCACCGGAGCGATCGGATCCGAGCGCTCACCGAGATCTACGAACTCGCCATGTACGCCAACGACTATAAACGTGCCCTGCCAGCCGAGATGGTGCTTACGCCGGAGGAGGTGGAGGCGTTCGTGCCGCCCGCGTGGGTGCGCATGGAGTTCGAGGTCAAGGCCTTCGATTCCCTGGACGCGGCCGCGGCCGTCCGCGAGAGAATCGAGACCGGCACCCCGTGGGACGAGGTGAAGTCGGGCCGGGCGCTGAGTGCCACCGCAGAGCGCGGCGGCACCACGGGTCTCATTTTCCCGGGGGGCGGCTTCTTCGATCCGGCGGACGACGCATACCTGTTCACCCTCCCGGAGGGAGCGATCTCCCGGCCGGTGGTCTCGGGCGTGGGGCCGGCCCTAGTGCGGGTGGTGCGCCGCGAGGATATGGACACGGCGGCTGTTGACGCTTACTTGGCCGAGCAGCGCGCCAAGCGCTCACGGGCTAAGGCGGACCAGATCATCGCCAGGGTCGTTGAGGGCGCGCGCCCCAGGATCGACGAAGAGGCCCTGGCCAGGTGCGTGCGCGCCGAGGTCAAGCGCGGCGTGCGGCCGGCCGAGGTGGTGGCGTGGCTTGACGGGGAGAGGCTGGCCCTGGACTACCCGGGGTACCGGATCCTCGTGCCCGTGAACTACCCCGCATACCTGCCCACGTACCCCGAGGAGTCGTGGGGCCGCATCCTCGCCCAAGACATCGTGAACCTGGAACGGCTGTACAGGCTGGGGCGACACGCCCGGGACGTGGCCGGCCGCAGACTGGGCCCCCGGTGGGAGAAAGAGCTTTACGATTTCCGCCATCGGCTGGTCTACGACGCCACCCTCCGGCAGTTGTTCGAGGAGGCGGAGATAACGGTGTCGGCCGAGGAGGTGCAGGCGTACCTGAAGCAACACCCGGACGTCGCCGAGGTGCCGGGGCGGATAAGGGTGAGGTATGTGTACGCACCCAAACGCGAGATCCTGGAGGGGCTGGTGGCCGAGGCCGGGGACCAGCCCGAAGCCGTGTTTGCCCTGCCGCGGGTTGCGTCCCTGGTCAAGGAAGTGATTCTAGGTCCCCAGTCGGCCGTGTGGGGTGAGCTGTACGTCCAGGTGAAGGACGTGCCAGAGGGCGGGGTCGCAGGGATCCTGTCGGCGGAGACCGGTTACTACTTGGTGGACGTGCTAGAGAAAGTGGAACCGCAACCCGTGCCCGCCGAGAGAGCCGCGGCGGTCGCGCGCCGGCAACTGGAAGCGGAGCGGCGGCAGGAAGCCGTGCGCCGTGTGTTGGAGGCGGCGCTGACGAAAGCGGACATCGAGCTGCTGGCGAGCGAGTGATGCCTTGCCACAAAGAGGAGGCGCATCGCGAGATGTACACACCGAGGTGTTTTCGGGGCGCGGCGGCCATCGTGGGGCTTGCTATGGGGGTCGCGGTACTGTCGGGCGGGCCGGCGCGAGCAATCGACTACGAACTGAGCCCCGAGCGCTTGGCCGAGCTCATCCGGCAGGCCCGGGCCATGTCGGAGGAGGATCTGCGCCGGGAGTACCGCATTCCCGCGTTCGACCTGGGCGGCGAGTCGGCCACCGTGCTTATGAACACGAAGTCGTACGATGTCATGCGACGCGCCCAAGCCGACCCGGCTTTTGGTGTGGCCCAGTGCGAGCCGGTGCTAGCACGTACGACCTTCGACGTGGTTCTCACTGTCGAGTCTGGCGATCCGCCCCATCCCCCGGATTACTATGCCATCCATATCTACCAATACGGTAAAATCATTCTCCCCGTGGCGCGCGAGGAACGAGAGGTCGACGGCAAGGTGGTGATCCGGGCCAGGTTCCGCGAAGCGGTCCTCGACGGCCACGGGGACGGTGTGCTTCAGTTGTACCCCGGTGGTGTTAGGGGGCATGCGCCCGGAGCCCGGTCGTTTCTGATCGACTTTTCAAAGCTACGCTGAGTGGCGTTAGACGAGGGGGCAAGGTCACAGGTAATAATGGCACTGCTCACACATCCCCGTGAAGTCTCCACCTTTTCCTTCTAACGTCGGCGTCGCGTAAGTCCCCCGCGACCCGGTTGCCGTGGGGTAGGTCACGTCGGGGGTGCTGCTTTCTGCTGGACTGGGTTCGGCCACTACCCCCGGCGCTACGCCTGGCACAGATGTCTTGTCGGTGCGGAGAACAACGGGGGCGTCGAGAATAAACGTGAGCGAGTCGGTATTTGCGTCGTGCGGCTGGTGACACGAGTCGCACGAGAGCGCGTTGCGGTCCCGGTCGAGGGTGGCATACCCCAGGACCGCGGGGCGGATCCAGTCGGGGTTGGCGTTGAGATGCCTCCCTGTGCGCGACACGATCATGCCGGTCATGGGGTGGGTGCCCTCGGGGATGCCGTGGCATGCCTCGCACAGGATGTCGTGCCCGTCCGAGTCGCCCGGGTACTCGTCCATCCCGTTTCGCCCCTCCTCGTAGGGCGCCAGCAGAAGGTGC
>JAJRUI010000070.1 GCA_024277875.1 Deferrisomatales bacterium | reverse complement strand
GGCTCACCGGCAGAGCGGATATCGGCTGAGCGCCGGGGGCAGCGACTGTCGGAGCCACGCCCGGCGCTCCACCAAGCCCCTTGCCCCTCTGGTCAGGGATCGATAGCGTCAATTTATCCGCCGGGTTGATAGTAGCGTCCCAGCGGAAGTTGTTGGGGGGCCTGCCGGGCCGTGGTTGTCTTGATCCCGGGGGCTGCCCCCGGAAGCGTTTGGAAACGGAAGGGAGGAAGAGGGGGCCGATGGAGACCGTGTCTGGCGTGACCAAGGAGATCATCATCAACGCCACCCCCCAGGAGACCCGGGTGGGGCTCCTGGAGAACAAGGTTCTCGCCGAGTTGTACATCGAACACGTCAAGGACCGCCGGGTGGCGGGCAACATCTACAAGGGCCGGGTGGTCCGGGTGCTGCCCGGCATGCAGGCCGCGTTCGTGGACGTCGGCCTGGAGAAGGCCGCGTTCCTGTATGTTTCGGACGTGTACCAGGAGTCCAACGGGTACGACGACCTGGTGGACGAAGACGACGGCGTGGCCGGCGCGTTCCGGCCGTCCGGCGGGGACGCGCCGATCGAGGGCCTCCTGCAGGAGGGGCAGGAGATCCTGGTCCAGGTGTCCAAGGAACCCCTGGGCCGCAAGGGTGCCCGGATCACCCAGCATGTGAGCCTGCCCGGCCGGCACGTGGTGTACCTGCCCCAGGTGACCCACGTGGGGGTGTCGCGCCGGATCACCGACGAGACCGAGCGGGAGCGCCTGAGAAGCCTGGTGGAACGGGTGCGGGGAGACGACCCGGGCGGCGCGATCGTGCGCACCGCGGCCGAGGGCTGTACCGAGGAGGAGATCGCCCCGGAGATCGAGTTCCTGGCCCGGCTGTGGGCGGACATCTCGGCCAAGGCCGCCCGCGCCCGGGCGCCGAGCATGGTCCACTGCGAACTGGACATCTCGTTTCGGGCGATCCGGGACCTGTACACCCCGGACGTGCGCCGGATCGTCGTGGACTCACCCGAGGAGTACCGCAAGATCCTCGAGTTCGTCGAGACCTACGTGCCCGAGGCCCGCACCGCGGTGGAGCACTACGACCGGCCCGGACCGATCTTCGGGTTCTACGACATCGAGATCGAGATCTCCAAGGCCCTCGAACGCAAGGTGTGGCTCAAGAGCGGCGGGTACATCGTGATCGAGCGCACCGAGGCCCTGACCGCGATCGACGTGAACACCGGCTCGTACGTGGGCAAACGCAACCTGGAAGACACGATCCTCAAGACCAACCTGGAGGCGGCCCGGGAGATCGCGTACCAGCTTCGGCTGCGCAACGTGGGCGGCATCATCATCATCGACTTCATCGACATGGAGATCGAAGAGAACCGCAAGAAGGTGTTCGAGGCGTTCGCCGCCGAACTCGAGCGGGACCGGGCCAAGACCAACCTGCTGCAGATCTCGAGCCTGGGGCTCGTGGAGATGACCCGCAAGCGGGTCCACGAGGACCTGGGCCGCACCCTGTGCGAACCGTGCCCGTACTGCGAGGGCAAGGGGTATCTGCGGTCCCGGGCCACGGTGGCCTACAGCATCTTCCGGGAGATCCGGCGCCGGCGCGGCCAGTTCTCGGAGCAGACCGTGGTGGTGGAGGCCCATCCGGACGTGGTGCATTTCCTGTACGAGGAAGAAAGACCCGGGCTCGAGGGGCTCGAGAACGACCTGGGCCGCCGGATCGTGCTCAAGTCGAAATCCTCCATGCACCAGGAGGACTTCCGGGTGATCGGCAGCTGAACCGGAAGGGGAGGGCGGTCAGGTCTGGTCCCGTTCGGCCAAGCGCAGGTACATGAGCGCCTTGGGGTTCTCCGGGTCCTGTTCGAGGATCTTGTTCCACTCCTCCACCGCCAGTTCCACCTGGCCCCGGCTGTAGTAGGTGATCCCCAGCTGGATCGTGGCTGTGGTGTAGTGGGGGAAGTCGTCCCGGACGCGGGTGAACGCGTCGATCGCCTGGTCGAACCGGCCCATGTCCCGGTACAGCACACCCAGGCGGGTGCGCAGATCGGGGAAGGTGGGGGCCAGGGCGAGGGCCTTGCGGTACTCGGACTCGGCCTCGTCGTGCATGCCCAGACCGTGGTAGATCTCACCGATGTCGGCGTGGAGGTTGGCCAGCCGGCCCTTCACGTACGGGTCCACCGTGCCCTCGTCCACCCCGGCTGCGGACCGGGCCCGGTCGAACGACGACGCGGCCTCCTCGTACTGGCCCAGGTCGTTCAGGGTGACCGCCAGGTTGAGCAGGGCCTCGGTGTACCGGGGGTTGATCGAGAGGGCTTCCTGGAAGTTTCTGCGGGCGCCCTCCAGGTCGTCCTTGTTGAATGCGATCGCACCGAGCATGTTGAACACGTCGGCGAACCGGCATCCCAGGTCCATCAGTTTTCGGAAGTACCGCTCCGCCGCCTCGTACCGGCCGTCTGCGAACGCCTCGCGACCCAGGTGGCAAAGCTCGATCATGGCGGCTTCCATCGGCCGTCCCCTCCGTTTCAGTCCCCGCCCCGGGAGGAGGCCGCCGCCTCGATCTCCCGGGCCAGGCGTTCGGCTTCCTGCCGGGCCGGGGTGTCCGGAAAGCTGCGGACGAGGTACGCGATCCGTCCCCGGGCCGCGTCATACATCTTTCGCCGTTTGTAGTAGCGGGCCACGTACAACTCGTGCTCGGCCAGGCGCTGGCGCAGTTTCTGCACTCGTTCCCGGGCGTCGGCGGCGTGTTCCCCTTCGGGCCGCAGATACAGCAGCTTCTGGTATGCCTCGATCGCGTTGCGGGTGCCGGTCTGGTCCCGGTCGGGGGGCAAGCTGAGCGCTTCGTAGGACAGCCCCCGCCGGTACACCGCATAGCCCAGCCTGGGGTGGGTGGGGTGGAGTTCCTCGAACGCCCGGTACGCGGCGGCCGCCTCTTCGTACTTCTCCTGGTCGAACAGCATGTCCGCTTCCAGGAGTTCCGCCTCCACCGCAAACTTGGAAAACGGGTACTGGTCCCGGAGGATGTCCAGGGTCTCCTGCGCGGGCTCGAACGCCCCGTCTTCGACCTGCTCCACGGCCTGCTGGTACAGCACCTCGGGGGGCAGGTCCTTGCGGGTCTGGGCGCCCCAGCACCCGGCCAGGAAGACCAGGGCCGCTGCGGCCAGGAGTCGGTGGAAACGGTTCATCGCGCGTGCCCGATCGTGGGAGGCGGTGTGGCCGGTGAAGCGAAGGACACCTTAGCGGGAAAGGCCGGGTTGCGTCAACGCGGTCCCAGGAGCGCCCGCAAGGACTCTGTGAACGGGGGCCGGGCCACCCCGGCGTCGGTGACGATCGCGGTGATCAGGTCGGCCGGGGTGACGTCGAACGCGGGATTCCACACCGCCACCCCGTCGGGCACGGTGGCTGCGCCGCCGCACCGAGACACCTCACCAGCCTCGCGCTCTTCGATCGGGATCGCGTCGCCGTCGGGTACGGACGGATCCACCGTGGACCGGGGCGCGGCTACGTAGAACGGCACCCGGTGCTCCCGGGCGAGCACCGCCAGGGGGTAGGTGCCGATCTTGTTGGCCGTGTCGCCGTTGGCCGCGACCCGGTCGGCGCCCACGATGACGGCGTCCACGTCGCCCCGGCGCAGCCGGGCGCCGGCCATGTTGTCGCAGATCACGGTGACCGGGATGCCGTCCCGGTGCAGCTCCCACGCGGTGAGCCGGGCGCCCTGCAGGAGGGGGCGGGTCTCGTCGGCCACCACCCGGACCCGCTTGCCCGCGTCCCGGGCCGCCCGCACCACCCCCAGGGCGGTGCCGTACCCGGCCGTGGCCAGGGCGCCCGCGTTGCAGTGGGTGAGCACGGTGCACGGGTCGGGCAGCAGGCCGGCACCCAGCCGGCCCAGGCGCTGGTTCGCCGCCACGTCCTCGGTGTGGATGCGCCGAGCCTCGGCCTCGAGTTCGGCCACCGCTGCCGCCGGGGCTTTTCCGGCGACTCGGCCGAGGACCCGGCCCATCCGGTCCAGGGCCCAGAACAGGTTCACGGCCGTGGGGCGGGTGCGGGCCAGTCGGTCCGCAGCGGCTGCCACGGCCCCCCGAAACCGGTCGGGGGCCCCCTCCGCCGCCGTCCGGGCGGCGAGCACGACCCCGTAGGCTGCCGCCACCCCGATCGCCGGTGCCCCCCGCACCACCATCGTCTCGATGGCCCGGGCCACGCCCTCGGCGTCTGCGTATTCCCGGTAGGTCTCCTCGGCAGGCAGCCGGGTCTGGTCCAGCAAGACGAGACGGTCGCCGGTCCAGTCGAGGGGGCGGACGTCCACGGCAGGGGCTCCTGGGTCGGGTGAAGGCGGTGGCTTGAACTCTACCACACCGGCCCGATTCCGCTCCAGGGAACGAGGCGCCAGCCGAAGGCCTGTGCGGCTGCGGGCCCCCCGGTCTTCTGCGCGGGGAGCGAACAGGGGCCGGCGACTGCTCTGCCAGGAGTTACAGATCCAGGGCGGCCACGAGGTCCAGCAGGTCACCCCGGGTCTCCACCCCGGCTTTGGTGTAGATCCGCCGCGTGTAGGTCTGGACGGAGGACGGGGAAATCCCCAGCCGGCTGGCCATGACCCGGGTACTGGCGCCCCCCAAGAGCAAGGTGAGCACCTCCCGTTCGCGCGGAGAAAGGGGGACCTCCAGCCGGGGGAGGGGGTTCTGGCCGGCGTCCACCGGCGGGCGTTCGTTGCCGTCGCCCGGCTCCTGGGACTGCTCGCCGACGTAGAGGACGAGCCCGGCCACGACCAGGAAGAACGCCCCTGCCAACGGGACGGACTCCGTGCCGGCCGGCAACAGGTGGGCCGCTCCCGACGAACCCACGGACAGCCCGGCGCACACAGCGCCCAGGCCGATCCCGAACCCCCGGGCCGGGTCCGGATGGGACAGGCACACCACCAGGACGAGCATGTCCATGAAGCCCGACGAGATCTGCATCAGCACCATGCTGGCCTGGACGAGATCCGGCTGTCCGGTGCGGAACAGGGCTGCAGAGGCGAAGCCGCACATCACGCTGCACACGACCATCGGCTTGGTCCTGCCGGCGAGCAACCGGTACGCGGCCCACGCGGCCGCTGCGTACCCCGCGACCTCGAGGCCGGGGAGGACCGCGACGGCTTCGTAGGCCGGATACAACCGGGCGTAGGCGAGCCCGTTGAGCCCGTTCGCCGCGAACAGGAAAGCCACGTAACGGTTGAACGCCGCCGGCCGTCCGGCCCGGGTGGGGGGATGGAGGGCAGGGGCCGTCGCCACCGCCCCCAGAACCATGGTCGTGGCAAGGGCCCGGTGCACCAGGCTGCCGCCGGGGACCCACTGCCACAACAGGAACGCGACGTTGGCTGCCACCAGCCCGTAGAGGGCCGCCCGCATCGGGCTTCGCGCAGTCCCCAGCCCGGCGGCGACCCGCACGCTCAGGGGAGCGCTCGCCAGCCCCAGCACGCACAACCCAGCTGCCCCGGCCGCCGGCACCATCCCGTACCCGAGGGTCAGGACGGTGGCGGCCAGCCCGCCGGTGGTCGACAGCCCGGCCAGGGCCCGCCGGACGCCACCGAAACGGCCCAGACACAGGAGCGCCGCGGCGTGGGGGACGAGGAACGCGTACACGGGCGGAGGGGGTGCTCCAGTGGGGAAGGACAGGAGGGGGCCGCCCATTGGGAACACGAGTAGCCACGACACGAACGCCCCGAACGGCACGAAAGGAGGGATAGTCCGGCACATTTACGGAAAATACACGAGAATCTTTACCGGTTCAACCCCCCGTTTTCACACGGTTCCAGCGCCCGTATGACAGGGCTGACGACACGATCTTGCCTGTATGACAGGCCGTACGACTTCAAGTGGGGAGGGATCTGTGGCGATGTAGGCTCTGTCTGCCCCGGTCTGGGCGGCCGGGCCGTCCTCTTTTTTTCTGGAAAATGGGTGTTTGTGTTCGCCACTCGACGCAGGGAGGTTTGGAACATGGGTTTTTGCAAGCGACTGTGCACGGGCGACGTTTCTTTTTTCAGAGCCCCGAGTCCGGCGGTTCTCGCATGGTCCTTGGCCCTGTTCCTGGCCCTGCCGGGGTGCGGCGGTGGCGGGGGAGGGGGCGGTGGTGGGGACGACGGCGCCATTGCCGAGCGCGTGGTCGTCTCCGGGACGGTGCGCAACCTGTCCAGCGCCGGCGAGGCCCGCGTGGCCCGGTCCGAACTCTCCGGGGTTTCGGACTGCGCCGTCAGCGTGTCCGTGGACCTGGACGGCGACGGCGCGTTCGACCCGGGAACCGAGGTGTTCGCCACCCGGGCCCAGGACGGCGGCGGGTTTTCGCTCTCCCTGCCGTCCGATGCCGCCGGAAAGCTCGCGGAACTCCGGATCGAGAAGCCCGGGTACAGCAAGTTCATCCGGCGGTACGAGGCCCTGGAGACCTCGGTTCTGCTGGATCCCGTCCTGTCCGAAGGGGCCGTCTCCGCGGTGGACCTGGGCGGGATCTCGGCCACCCCGGCCCGGGCCGGCCGGAAGACCATCGACGCGGACCAGGTGGTGACCGTGAGCCTGGTGCGCAACCCGGCCACCGGCCGCCGTTCGGCGCGCACCGTGCTGGGGGAGGCCCCGGCGGCTCCGGACGGTGAACGGGAGGAACTGGCCCGGATGAGCTTTTCCCTGCGGGGGCTGAATCTTCCCGCGGATACCGGACGGCTGTACGCGAGCGTGGCGTACCTGGACACGGTGAACGACCCCGACGCGATGCCCGGCGGGTTCCGGGCATCTGGCGACGGGGACAGCGCGGTGGACATGCTGTCCACCTATGCCGCGTCGGAGATGTCGTTGACCGACGAGCTGGGCAACCCGCTCATGACCGATCCCAACGACCGGAGCCGGGAGATCCAGATCCGCATCGCGATCCCCGAGGAGGCCCTGGACGGCCTGGTGGACGAGGATCCCGGGACCGACGCGTTCGAGATTCCGCTGTTCTACTACGACGAGCCGGCCGGTATCTGGCGCATGCACCGCACGGCCGACGGGGAGCCTGCGTACGGGGTGCTGGAGGACGCATACGGCAACCGGGTTGCCGCGGACGAAGTGGCGCAGATGGCCAGCGGGCAGTCCGCGTGGACGCCGTTGTACGGGGTGGGCACGGTGCACCATTTCACCACCTGGAACTGCGACCGGGCGTGGCGGTCGAGCAGCTTCAACTTCGACCTGTCGAGTCCGGGCGGCGACGACGACGGGATCGACAACGTCTCGGTCCGGATCCGGTCCCGGTCGGGCCCGGACGTGACGGACTACTCCAACCGCGGGCGCCGGGACCGGAAGGGCCGGCGCAACCTCCACGCGTATCGCAGCAAGACGTTTGACAGCATCATCCGGCGGCTCCTGGACCGCACGTTGACCAAGGAGGAGCGGGCGTCGCTGCTCTATGGCGTCATGAACGCGAAGAACCCCGACGTGATGACGGGCCTGGTCGAGGCGCTCCGGCGGTACGAGGAGCAGCAACGCGACGACATTGCTGGCGAGACCGACGAACTCAAGCGCGGCATCATGGCGATCTTCCGGAACAAGGAGATCACCGACGCGTTCATCAACACCGAAGGGCTCGATTGCAGCAAGGTCCCCGACCTGTGCAAGGGCGCGATCGCGGCCGCGGCCGAAACGGTCAACCGGTCCACCGACGCGAAGAAGGCCGTGGCGTTCCTGATGCAGATCGCGGTGGAGACCTACGACCCCCGCAACCTCAACTTCGAATACGCGGCCGGCAAGGGGATCGAGTTCCTGGACATCGCGGTCAACACCGGCGGGGCTGCGAGCGAGTTGCAGGATATCGCGGGCAAGGTGGGCACGGCCAAGGCCCTGGGTTCACAGGCCCTCGAAGCGTACCGGGCGTACAAGCGGGGAGCGGGCAGTTGGTCCGCCTACTGGGATCTGGCCTCGCAGTTCCGGGACGCGATGGAGGACATCAAGAGCGCGGCCACCACCGCCGGAGGCCGGCTGGGTCGGGCGGCCCGGGTTCGGCGGCCGGCGCCGCTCACCATGCCCACCCCCGCGACGTCGGAAGAGGAAGCGGCCGCCGTGGAGGACGTGGCCCGGGAGGTCCTGTACACGTACGACGAGGTGTCCGGGGCCCTGTTCGGCGCGTCCCGCATGCTCCGGTACCAGTGGGGATACTTCGACCCGGACGGGACGTTCCACGAGCTTGAGGACTGGGCCGGCAAGCCCGCGCTGGTGGGCGGCGGCGGCGCGATGATGCTCGAGTACTACGACGGGACGGACTGGGTTCCCCTGGAGGGCCGGTCCGACTTGGGGGTGGACGCTTCGTACATCCCGCTGCCCGCGATTGCGTCGTTCGGGGCGGGCAGCGCCCAGGCCCCGGTGCTCAACCTGGGGACGTTTACCCTGGACATCCAGCCCAACCTCGAGGTCACCGGCAGGGTGTTGAGCGAAAACGGCGACCCCTTGCCCAACGTCAAGGTCGTGATTGCGGGCCAGGAGTTCAGCACCGGCCCCGACGGCCGCATTACCGGCCAGATCACGTGGTACAGCGAGAGCCGGAGCGTGCCGTACCAGATCCCCAACTTCCAGTTTTACAGGTACGCAACCGCCGGTGACGGCGTGGTGGACCTGGGGGAGATCCCGGTATCGGACCGGATCATCGTGCAGTACGGCAGCGCGCCGTGGCGGACGGCGGTCCGGCGGGGAGAGACCCAAGAGGTGACGCCCCTGGACTGGCTGGCCACCCTGTCGGGCCGGGAGCCGAGCTTCTCGTACGCCCTGTACAAGGGGTGGCCGAACGACGAGTCTGTGCCCGTGGACGAGGCAACGGGCCCGTCGTACGTGTTCAGTGCCGGCGCGTCCACCGAGATCGGGTATTACACGCTCCGGGTGACCGCGCGGGTGGAGGGGGACGACTCGGTCCAGCCCTACACGGCGACCCTCACGATCCAGGTCCAGAACAGCCCGCCCGAGATCACCGCGTTCACCGCGACCCCGGACGCTGTGAAGGCCGGAACCCCGGTGGCGGTGGCGGTGTCCGCCACCGATCCGGACGGGGACGACGATATTCGGCAGCGGTACGTGTACGCGGCCTGTGAGAGCGATGACGGACGGTGGTACGGGCTGGGCCTCGCCCCCGAGGAGGACGGCTCTTGGGCCCTGAACACGGAGCCGGCCATCCGGCTCCTCGAGGGAACCATCCAGTGTATGCTGACCGGGACCGTGCTGGACAGCGGGGGGCAAGCGGACCGGGCCACGACCACCGTGGTGATCCGTCCGAACCCCCTGCCGCCCGAACCGCAGTGGGGCGGGTTGAAGGACGAGTACGTGGTGTCCAAGGACAGCGGTTTTTGGCCGGCGAGGCATGTGTACTTCACCGATCCCAACGGCGACCTGGACCACTTTGAACTCGACTGCGGCGACGGGTCGGAGCCGGCGTCCGCCTCCACCGCGTGGGGGGTGGGCTCGTGCGCTTACGCGGAGCCCGGCGACTACGCGCTGAAGTTCCGGGCCGTGGACGCCGCGGGACTAGAGACCGAACTCCAGGCCACGGTGCACGTGCTCGCGCCCCTGCGGTTCGAGGTGGCGGTGGGCGGGGAGTCCGTCCCAACGGACGGGGCCGTGGTGGAACTGCCGCCCGACGGCGGCGACCCGGTTCAGGTCACCGTGGCGGTGGTCAGCGACAACGGACCAGAGGGGTACGTGGAAGGGGGCGGCACCATCGCGTCCGGCACCTACTCGGTGGTGTACCGGTCCGGCACCATGTGGTGGTGGGGGGAGTACCTCTCCGTCGAAGAGGAACTCCCCGCCGGGGGCGCCATTCCCCTGGCCGTGGACCGGCCCGGAAGCTACACGGTGTCGGTGGTGGCCCAGGACGAACGGGGCATGAGCGCCCGGTTCTCCCAGGTGATCGAGGTGACCGCGCCGTTCGACGGGGAACTGTACGTGGACGGCGCGGCGGCGGACCGGTTCCTGGCCGGCGGCGGGTGGCTCCTGTCGGGCGACGAGGTGGTGTTCAGCGTCGAGGACCTGTCGGCTCCCGAGGGCGCGGAGATGCGGTATCGGTGGTTCGTGGACGGGGCCGGCCAGGGCGAGTTCACTGCGACCGAGTTCCGCCACACTTTCGGCGACGCCGGAGAGCACACGGTGCGGGTCGAGATCCAAAACAACCAGGAGACCACGGCCCACACGGTGGCGCGGGAGGTCTCGTTCCAGGTGTACGACCCGGTGCCGGTTGCGCTCGACGCGGGCGCCGGGGACGGCCTGCGGGCCGGGGACCTGTTCCAGGTGTCCGCGGCGGTGCCGGACGGTGTCACGGTGACCCGCGTGCGCTGGTCCGTCACCGGCGGGCCGGCGGACGGGTTCCGGCCGGTTCCCGCCGAGGATCCCCTGGCCGCGGCGTGGACGTTCGTCCTGCCTGGGTCCTACACGGTCGAGGTGACGGTGGAGGACGACCGGGGGATGACGGCCACCGAGTCGTACGGGCCGGTGGTGGTTACGGCCGACCCCCCGGAGATCACCGCCTTCGACGCCGACCCGAGTTCGGGTCGGCCGCCGGTGACGGTCGCGTTCACCGTGGACGCGATCGACCCGGACGCCCGCGACGGCGAGGTGCTCCGGTACCGGTGGTTCGTGGACGGAGAGCCGGTGGACGCGGGGACTGATGCCGCGTTCAGCCACGAATTCACCGCCGAGGGCAGCCACACCGTCCGCGTGGAGGTGACCGACGCGGGCGGCCTGGCCGACATGGCCAGCGTGACCGTGGACGTGCGGGACCGCCCCCCGGTGGTCTCCTCCCTCACGGTGCAGCCCGGTTCCGGGGTCGCTCCCCTGTCGGTCACGGCCACGGCGTCTGCCACGGACGACGGCGAGGTGGAGGCATACGCGTGGTTCCTGGACGGGGAGGCCGTGGGGACCGGGGCCACCCTGGCCCACACGTTCGACACCCCCGGTACTTACACCCTGCGGGTCGAGGTGACCGACGACGCGGGCCAGACGACGGCCGGCGAGGCCACGGTGTACGTGCTGGACCCGGACGCCACGGGGATCGTGGTCGCGTTCAACGAATTGCGGGCCGACGGGCTGGGAGAGCCCGTGGACTTCGCGGACCTGGCCGACTACCTGTCCCACGGCGGCGGGATGTCCTTTGCCCGGAGCCCACTGGACGACCTGTCCGGGGACGCGATGACCATCGTGGACCTCGCGCCCCAGTTGGCGTTCACCGGCCCGGCGTTCTACGGCTATCACGGGGAGCGCTGGGGCGACGTGTTCGACACCATGGTGATGCTCACCAGTTCCGGGACCTATGACGTGGCCGTGGAGGTGTACGAGACGGACGCCCTGGCGCACACGGCGGCGTTCGGCCAGGCGTACGAGTGCGGCGCGCTGGTATACGGGGACTGGGCCCAGTCGTTTGGTACCTGGAGCACGGCTGACCCGGTGGACACGACGGCCCTGTACCCGTCCAGTTCCGCCCTGTCGACGGACGATACCCTGCACCTGATCGCCCTGCTTGGGGACCGGGATCCGGAGGACGTCACCACCTGCGTGTACACGTACGCGGGGTTCGCGCGTTCTGCGTCGGCGACGATCTCCCTTGGTTCGGCCGAGGAGGTTGGGCTCAAGCCGGTGGAGGTGGTCCCACCCTCGGGTATGTCCGCAGAGCTGTCCGACGTGGCCGTGGTCGTGGACGGGGTCGCGTTGCGGTTCGGCAGCGTGACGCAACTGCCCACGGACGCGGAGGGGCGTCACGAGATTCCCGTGGTGCCCGGGGCGGACTACCGCTTCTCGTTCCGGATGACCACGGCCGACCTGACCTGGACCGCGGTCGTTCCGGTGGAGGGCACGGCCGTGGCCGGGGACGACCCGGTGGTGGTCGTGAGCCTGGACGGGGTGTCGGATACGGGGACCCTGGAACTGTCGAACGCGCCCCAGGGGACGATCTACCTCGAGGTGGCGGGCGCTTCGGGCACGTTCGTCGAGGGGTCCCGGGGTATCTCCGAGAACAGGCCCGGGCTGGACGGCCTCCTGGGCTTGGCGGACGCGGACCGGGTGCGGGTGCTGTTCGACGGTGACACCACGGCGAACGGCCCCGGGTTCTACCGGTCATGGGCCGCTGCCGAGTTTCCGAACCCCCTCGATCTCGCTGCGCCCGGGCTCCCCGTCTCTGTAGATGGGCCGTCCATCGCGGTGGACACGGACGCGCAGACCGTCACCGTGTCGTACGCGGCGACCGGCGCAGACGCGTGCTTCGTCGCCTTCTCGGCGGGGCTCGACGCGGACGGCGACGGGTGGGCGGACCGGTACCGGTCGGGCAACTACCTGACCGGCGGTTCGATCACCTCGGTCGTCGTTCCGTACCCGGTGGACGCGTCGGTGGTGGGGAGCGAGTGGGGCGACCCGATGGAGTATCCGGCCGCGTCGGAACTCCTGGACGTGTCCGCCCAGGTCACCTGTCTTTCCCTGGGCGGTGGCTACGACGCGTTCGTGCGCGACCTCTTGGGCCAGGGCGGCTCCCTCGAGGATGTGGGGTACGGGTGGTCCGTAGAAGAACTGGCCGACATCCCGTCCGTGGAGGCCATGGTTTGGCGGCGGGCGTCCTGGTCCCCCGAACAGCCCTGAATCGCAGTGAAGGCGCAGGCTGCTGAGAAAGCAGCCTGCGCCGCATCCCACGGGTAACAACTTGCCAAGCAACGCGGGCCCCCCGTTCTCCTGCCGGGGGGCCCGCGGTCTTCCGGGGGGAGGGGGCGCTAGCCGCCTTCCAGCTTGCTCCGGAGAAGCTGGTTCACGGCCTGGGGGTTGGCCTTGCCCCGGGTGGCGCGCATCACCTGGCCCACGAAGAACCCCATCAGCTTTTTCTTGCCGGCCCGGTACGCCGCCACCTCGTCGGGGCTGGCGGCCAGCACCGCGTCCACCTGGGCCTCCAGGGCCGAGGTGTCGGTGATCTGCTCGAGGCCCTTCTCCGCCACCAGGTCCGCGGGCGGCCGGCCCGTGGCCCACATCTCGTCGAACACCTCCTTGGCGGCGTTGTTCGAGAGCGTGCCGTCCCGGACCAGGGCCAGCAGGTCGGCCAGGCGGCCCGGCGGCACGGGCGCGTCAGCGAGCGGCGGGGCTTCGTCCCGGTTGAGCTGGCGGAGCACCGGGCCCATCACCCAGTTGGCCGCGGCCTTGGGGTCGCCGTGGCGTTCGGCCACCCGCTCGAAGTAGTCGGCCAGGTCCCGGGACGAGCACAGGAGGTCCGCGTCCTGGGCCGACAGGCCGTACGCCTCCCGGAACCGGGCGCGCTTGGCGTCGGGCAGTTCGGGCAGGCTGTCGCGCACCGCGTCGATCCACCCGGGTTCGATTACCACGGGCAAGAGGTCCGGATCGGGGAAGTACCGGTAGTCGTGGGCCTCCTCCTTGGAGCGCATGCCCACGGTAACGCCCCGGTGGCTGTCGAACAGCCGGGTCTCCTGGACCACCTCGCCGCCCGTCTCCAGCAGGTCGACCTGGCGCTCGTATTCGTACCGGAGGGCCTGCTCGAGGAACTTGAACGAGTTGAGGTTCTTGATCTCGGCCCGGGTGCCGAACGCTTCGGTTCCGGCCGGGCGCACCGAGATGTTGGCGTCCACCCGCAGGCTGCCCTCGTTCATGTTGCCGTCGCACACCCCCAGGTATACCAGGATCTCCCTGAGTTTCTTCACGTACCGGGACGCCTCGCCGGGAGACCGGATGTCGGGCTCGCTGACGATCTCCACCAGGGGCACGCACGCCCGGTTCAGGTCCACCAGGCTGTAGTCCGCGCCCGGCACCTCGGGGTGGAGCAGCTTGCCGGCGTCCTCCTCCAAGTGGATCCGGGTGATGCCGATCCGCTTGGGCGAGCCCGCATCGTCGGCCACCTCGATCCACCCGTGCTCCAGGATCGGCAGCTCGTACTGGCTGATCTGGTAGCCCTTGGGAAGATCCGGGTAGAAGTAGTTCTTCCGGGCGAACCGGCTCACCGGCGCGACCCGGCAGTTCGTGGCCAGGGCCACCTTCAGGGCGTAGTCCACAACCTTGCGGTTGAGCACCGGCAGGGCTCCGGGCAGCCCCATGCACACGGGGCACACCTGGCTGTTGGGCTCGGCGCCGAACGCGGTGGGGCAGCCGCAGAAGATCTTGGTGCGGGTCCGGAGCTGCGCGTGGACCTCCAGGCCCACCACCATCTCCCAAGCCATGGGCGTCCTCCTAGGCGGTTGACGCGGGATCGGGGTACGCGACCGGTTCCCCCCGGACCCGCTCGTACGCGTGGGCCGCGTCGAGCAGGGTCTGCTCGCCGAACGGAGCGGCCATGAACTGGAGGCCGATCGGCAGTCCGCCGCTGGTCAGGCCGCACGGAACGCTCACGGCCGGCAGGCCCGCCAGGTTCGCCGGGATCGTGAAGATGTCGTTCAGGTACATCTGCAGGGGGTCGCCGGCCTTTTCCCCCAGCCGGAACGCCGGGGTGGGGGTGGCCGGGCACGCGAGCACGTCCACCCGCTCGAACGCGGCCCGGAAGTCCCGGGCGATCAGGGTGCGCACCCGCTGGGCCCGCAGGTAGTACGCGTCGTAGTACCCGGCCGACAGGGCGTAGGTGCCGAGCATGATCCGGCGCTTGACCTCGGCGCCGAATCCTTGGGCACGGGTCTTCCGGTAGGTGTCCGCCAGGTCCCGGCCCGCCACCCGCAGCCCGTACTTGACCCCGTCGTACCGGGCCAGGTTGGAGCTGGCCTCGGCCGGGGCGATCAGGTAGTAGGTGGCCACGGCGTACTCGGTGTGGGGCAGGCTCACTTCCACCACCTCGGCGCCGTTGTCCTCCAGCAGCCCGATCGCGCCCCGCACGGCCGCCTCCACTTCCGGGTCCAGGCCGTCCACGAAGTACTCCCTGGGCACGCCGACCCGCAGGCCCCGGGGGTCGGCCCGCAGCCGGGCTGCGTAGTCGGGCACCGGCCGGTCCAGGCTGGTGGCGTCCAGGGGGTCCTTGCCGCTGATCGCGGTAAGCAGCAGCGCCGCGTCGGCCACGTCCCGGGTGAGGGGGCCGATCTGGTCCAGGCTGGACGCGAACGCCACCAGGCCATACCGGCTGACCCGGCCGTAGGTGGGCTTGAGGCCCACCACCCCGCACAGGGCGGCGGGCTGGCGGATCGAGCCGCCGGTGTCCGAGCCCAGGGCGGCCACCACCTCCCGGGCGGCCACCGCGGCCGCGCTGCCGCCGCTGGACCCGCCCGGCACCCGGTCGGGATCCCACGGGTTGCGCACCGGGCCGAACGCCGAGGTCTCGTTGGACGAGCCCATGGCGAACTCGTCCATGTTGAGCTTGCCCAGGAGCACCGCGCCCGCGTCCCGCAACCGGGCCACGACCGTGCCGTCGTAGGGCGGCACGAACTCCGCCAGCATCCGGGAGCCGCAGGTGGTGCGCAGGCCCCGGGTGACCAGCAGGTCCTTCAGCCCCAGGGGGATGCCGGTCAGGGGGGCGGCCTCGCCCCGCCGGATCCGCGCGTCCGCGGTCCGGGCCATCTCCAGGGCCAGATCCCCGGCCACCGTGATGAACGCGTTCACGCCCGGGTCCACGGCCGCGATCCGGTCGAGGTACGCCCGGACGAGTTCCTCGCTGGTGACCTCTCCCCGATCCAGGAGTTCCCGGAGCTGCCGGGCGGTGCGGTCGAGCAGGTCCGGGATCATGTCTCGATCACTTTCTGCACCCGGAAACAGCCGTCCTCCCGGTCCGGGGCGTTGGCCAGCATCGCGTCCTGCCCCGGGGACGGCCGGACCTCGTCCTCCCGGAACGCGTTGACCGCGTCGTGGACGTGGGCGGTGGGCTCCACGCCGCCGAGGTCCAGATCGTCCAGCTGGCGCACGTAGTCCAGGATGGCGGACAGCTGGGCGGCGAACGGCTCGAGTTCCTGGTCGGTGAACGCGATGCGCGCCAGGTTGGCCACGCGGCGCACCTCTTCGGGGGTGATGGCCATCGGGGCTGGTCTCCTGGGGGAAGGCAGGGTCTGCGAAAGCCGCGAAGCTAGCACACAGGTGGGGGGGGTTCAAGGCGGCGGGTCAGGACCGTTGCCCACCCCTGCCGCCGGGGGGGCGGGGGCCGCGGGAACCCCGGACCGGCCGCGGCCGGCGGCCGGCCACCCGGTAGCGCGGGCCGTACAGCTTGCGCAGCAGGTACCCCTTGCCGACCCCCTCGAAGTGGCGCACCAGCAAGGAGCGGTTGGCCGGGTTCTGGAACTGCACCAGGGCCCGCTGGACGTGTTTGTCCCGGGTCCGGGGCACGGGCACGGCATCCCCGGTGGCCGGGTCCCGGCCGGTGACGACCATGCAGGTGGACCGGGTCATCGGGGTGGGGGTGAAGTCCTGGACCTGTTCGGCGAACCGGCCGAGTTCCTTGACGAACAGCGCCAGGTCCACCGCGTCGGTCTCGTCGCACCCGGGGTGGCCGGTCATCAGGTACGGGATCAGGTACACGGGCCGGTCCAGTGACCGGCGCACCCGCTCGAACAGCTCCTGGAACTCCTTGTACGCGCGCCGGCCCGGCTTGTTCATCAGCCGCAGCACCCGGTTGGCCACGTGCTCGGGCGCGACCTTGAGCTGGCCGCCCACGTGGTGCTGGAGCACCTCCCGCAGCAGCCGGCGCTGGTCGTCGGCCAGGAGCAGGTCGTGGCGCAGCCCGGAGGCCACGAACGCGTGCCGCACCCCGGGGACCCGCCGGACGGCGCGCAGGAGCTTCAGGTACGGCGCGCCCGAGGCCTCCAGGTGCGGACACCGGTCGGGAACCAGGCAGCTCGGCCGGGAGCAGCCCATCCGGCCGGGCCCGGCTCGGCCGCACCCGGTGCCGTACATGTTGGCCGTGGGGCCGCCCACGTCCGGGATGGTGCCCCGGAACTCGGGGTGCCTGGCCAGGCGGCGTACCTCCCGCACCACCCCTTCGGCGGGCCGGCTGACCACGGCCCGCCCCTGGTGGGCGGTGATCGCGCAGAACGAGCACCCGCCGTAACACCCCCGGTGGGTGGTCACCGAGAACCGCACCGGCTCCAGGGCCGGCACCCCGCCCTGCCGGTCGTACTCCGGGGCCCACCGGCGGGTGAACGGCAGGTGGTACAGGGCGTCGAGTTCGTCCGGGGAGAGGGGTTGGGCCGGCGGGTTGACCACCACCCACTGGCCGCCGTGGGGCTGGGCGAGGACGGGCGGCTCCGGGTCGCGCGCGGCGCCGTCCACCGCCTGGAAGAACGCGAGGAACCGGTCTGGATCGGCCGCCACCACGTCGAACCCTGGCACGCGCACCGCGTCCGCCGGAGGCTCTGTAGCCGTTCGCCACGCCACCCCCGGGGTGGCGCGCAGTTCGGCCGCGCCGGCGCCCGCGTCCAGCTTGCGGGCCAGTTCGGCCAGGGCCCGCTCGGCCATGCCGTACACGAGGAACTCGGCCTTGGCGTCCACCAGGACCGACCGCCGGACCCGCTGCTGCACGAAGTCGTAGTGGGCCAGCCGCCTCAGGCTCGCCTCCACGCCGCCGAGCACCACGGGCACGTCGCTGAATGCCTCCTTGCACCGCTGGGCGTACACCACCGTGGCGTAGTCGGGCCGCCGGCCCGGCCGCCCGCCCGGGGAGTACGCGTCCTTGGAGCGCCGTTTCCGGTCCGGGGTGTAGTGGGCCACCATCGAGTCCAGGTTCCCGGCGCTTACCCCGAAGAACAGCCGTGGCCGGCCGAACCGGCGGAAGTCGTCGGCGCTGCGCCAGTCGGGCTGGGCCAGCACGCCGACTCGGTAGCCCAGGGACGCCAGGTGTCGGCCGACCAGGGCGGTGCCGAAGCTGGGGTGGTCCACGTACGCGTCCCCGCTGACCAGCACGATGTCGAACCGGTCGTCGGGGCTGTCGGGAGCGGTGGGCAGCAGGGAGCCGGGGGAGATCATGGGGGTGCGGGTGCTCCGGTACGGGGGATCGGGCAGGGTACGGCGCCGGGAGGGCGGTGTCAACGGGGGCGGTCACAGTTTTCCCGACCTCAGGATCGCCAGGGCCAGGCCGAACCCGAGAACCCCGGCCAGCAGGAACCCGAGGATGCCCACCACCGGGAACCCGCCGAAGTGGGGCCCCCGGCCGGACAGCACGATCAGGGACGACCCGATGATCAGGGCGGCGATCAGCAGGCTGAAGCTCACCCGGTTGCTGGAACGGTCGATCTCGTCCAGCATCGGCTCGTACCCCTTGTGCACGAAATCGATCGCCATCCGCCCCTCCAGCAGCTTCTGGAAGATCCGGCTGAGCTGGGCCGGCAGGGCCTGGAGGAAGTCCGACAGGTCTCGGGCGGCGTGATACGCCAGCCGGGCCTGCCGCCGGGGGTCCATGCGCCTCAGGAGCATTTTCTTCGCGTAGGGCAGGGCTTCTTCGAGCACCACGAAGTCCGGGGCCAGGGCCCGGGCCACGCCCTCCACGGTCAGGGTGGTGCGGGCCAGGAGCACCAGGTCCGGGGGCACGCGAACCCGGTGCCGGATCGCGATCTGGGACGCCTCGTGCAGGATGTGGCCGATGCGCAGGTCCTTGAGGGGGCGCCCGTAGTACGGCTCGATCACCTCCCGCAGGTCCCGCTGGAACGCGCGCTGGTCCACGGTCTCGTCCGCGCTGCCCATGCGCACGAACCCGTCCGCCAGTTGCACGTAGTCCCGGCCGATCAGGGCCACGAACAGGTGGCCCAGGCACTCCTGGGCCTCGTCCGACAGGTAGCCTACCGCGCCGAAGTCCAGCAGGGCCACCCGGCCGTCCCGCGTGGCCATCAGGTTGCCGGCGTGGAGGTCGCCGTGGAACAGCCCGTCCTCGAACACCTGCTTGAAGTACGCCTGGGTAGTGGTCCGGGCCAGCTTCTCCGGGTCCAGGCCCAGGGCTGTCAGGCCGCCGGGTTTGTCCAGGGGGACCCCTTCGATCTGCTCGAGCACCAGGAGCCGCCGGCTGGTGAACTCCCAGTGCACCCTGGGGATCACCACGCCGTCCACCCCGGCGAAGTTCTGGCGGAACCGCTCGGTGTTGGACGCCTCGAGGAAGAAGTCGAGTTCCCGGTTCAGGGTGCGGGCGAACTCGTCCACGATGGTGCGCAGCTGGAACGGCCGGCTCTCGGGGATGTACCGCTCCACCAGCCCCACCAGCAGGTACAGGGTGGCCAGGTCCTGGCTCACGGTGCGGTCGATGCCCGGCCGCTGGACCTTGAGCACCACGCGGTCGCCGTCCCGGAGCCGGGCCCGGTGAACCTGGGCGATGCTGGCCGCGGCCAGGGGGTCGGGGTCCACCTCGGAGAACGCCTCGTCCACGGGCAGGCCGGTCTCGGCCCCGATGATCGCCTTCACCTGTTCGAACGGGAACGGCGGCACGTCGTCCTGTAGCCGGCGGAACTCCTCGGCAAAGGTGGGGGGCACCAGGTCCGGCCGGGTGGACAGCATCTGTCCCAGCTTGACGAAGGTGGGGCCCAGGTCCTCCATGGCCATGCGCAGTTGCACGTGGACCGGCACGTCTCCTTCCAGGCCGCTGCGGCCCCGGAACCGCCGGGACAGGGGAAGGTGCCGGGCCAGGCCGATCGCCTCGAGCACCTGGTTGAACCCGTGCCTGGACAGGATCAGGGCGATCTGCCGGAGCCGCCCGATCGACCGGTAGGTCTGGGTCATCGAAAGCAGGCTCATGGCGCTCCCTGGCCGGCCAGCACGAAGTCCACCTGCCTGCGGTCCACGTTCACCCGGTCCACCCGCACCCGGATCCGGTCCCCGATCCGGAACCGGCGGCCCGAGCGCTCCCCGATCAGGGCCTGGAGTTCCTCGGAGAAGTGGTAGAAGTCGTCGTCCAGGCTCGAGATGTGCACCAGGCCCTCCACGAAGTACTCTTCGAGTTCCACGAAGATCCCGAAGCTGGCCGTGCCGGTCACGAACCCCCAGTGTTCGGTGCCGATCTTGTCGCCCATGAACTGGCACTTCTTCCACGCCACGGCCTCGCGTTCGGCCGCCTCTGCCGCCCGCTCCCGGGTGGACAGGTGGGGGCACGCGTCCTCCAGGTACGCGAGCGCGTCGGCGCGCCACTTTTTGGACGGTTTGCGCCGGGCCAACGCGGCCTTGAGGTGGCGGTGGACGATGAGGTCGGGATACCGGCGGATCGGGGAGGTGAAGTGGGCGTAATGGGTCGAGGCCAGCCCGAAGTGGCCCGCGTTGGTCGGGGAGTACACCGCCTTTTTCATGGTGCGGAGCATCATGGTGTGGATCATGCGCTCCTCTGGCTTTCCCTCCACCTGCTCGGCCAGGGTCTGGAAGTCCTTGGGCCGGAGCCGGGTGCGCCCCTTGAGGGTGTACCCGAAGTTGTGGACGAACCGGCGGAACTCCTCGATGCGGTCCGGGTCGGGCTCGTCGTGAACCCGGTACGGACACGGGATCTCCAGGGAACCCAGGAACTCGGCCACCGCCTCGTTGGCCGCGATCATGAACTCCTCGATCAGGAAGTGGGCCGCGTTGCGCTGGCAGCGCACGATGTCCTCGGGCTTGCCCCGGACGTCGAGGATGATCTCGGCCGCGGGCAGGTCGAAGTCGATGCTGCCCCGGTCTTGGCGCCGGGCCCGGAGCGCCCGGGACAGCTCGCCCATGTGCAGGAGCATCGGCAGCACGTCGCCGATGTCGCCGGTGCGGCCCTTGTCCGGGTCGTCCAGCACCTCGGCCACCCGCGTGTAGGTGAGCCGGTGGCGGCTCTGGATCACGGCGGGGTAGAACCGGGACGACTGGCGTCGTCCGCCGCGGCTCAGCACCAGTTCGGCCACCACGGCCAGCCGGTCTTCCCCGGGGTTGAGGCTGCAGATGCCGTTGGACAGGACCTCGGGCAGCATCGGAAACACCCGGTCGGGAAAGTAGGTGGACGTGCCCCGGGCGTACGCCTCTTCGTCCACGGAGGAGCCGGGCCGCACGTAGTGGCTCACGTCGGCCACGGCGACCCACAGGCGGGTGTCACCGCCGGCCTCTTCCCGGACGCACACCGCGTCGTCGAAGTCCTTGGCCGACTCGCCGTCGATGGTGACGAACGGCAGGTCCCGCAGGTCCTCCCGGCCCCGCAGGTCTGACGCGCGCACCCGCTTGGGCGTCTTTCGGACCGCTTTCACCACCGGTGGGGGGAAGTCCACCGGGATCCCGTGCTTGAGGGCGATCGCCCGGGCCTCGGCGTCCGGGTCGCCGGGCTCGCCCACCACCTGGGCCACCCGGCCCTCGGGACCGGCGTCCGCTGTGGGGAACGAGGTGATCTCCACCTGCACGATCTGGCCGTCGGCCGCACCGCCGAGGTCGTCCGGGGCGATGTACACCCACTGGTGGATCCGGTTGTCCATGGGGATGGCCACCGTGGACTTGCGCCGTACCCGGAGCTTGGCGAGTAGGGTGGGGTTGGCCCGTTTCAGGACCCGGATCACCCGTCCCTCCGCGCCCTTCTGGGTGCGCCGTTCCAGGCGCGCCACCACCCGGTCGCCGTGCATGACCGATCGGAGCCACCGGGGTTTGACGAACAGGTCCGGCTGGCCCGGGTCGTCCGGGATCACGAACCCGAACCCGTCCGGGTGGGCCTGGACCCGGCCCACCACCAGGCCGACCCGCTGGGGGTGGGCGAAGCGGCCGCCCTTGATCTCCACCACGTCGCCGGCTTCGACCCGTTCCCGGAGGAACGCGAGGAACGCGTCCTCCTCGTCGGCGGGGATCTTCAGGCGTTGGATCAGGCGGCGGGCGGTCAGGGGCTGGCCCGCCTCGTTGAGCATGAACTCGGTGAATGCCGTTTTGGAAGGGATCACGTCCCGTTTTCCTTTCATCTGGTGCGGCCCGGCCGGTCTACGGCCGGTTGCCGCGGGGGATCATCAGTTTGGCCGAGGCCGTGGCGGCCTCGGCTCCGTCTTCGAGCAGGGCGGCGGCCTCGGCCCGCAGGAGCCGGCCCCGGGCGTCCACCAGGCGCGCCTCCACCCGCAGGGGGCGGCCCACGGGTACCGGCCTGTCGAACCGGACCCGGAGTTCTGCGGTCACCGCCGGGTGGCCCAGTTCATTGGCCAGTTTGGCCATCGCCTCGTCCAGCACCGTGCCCACGAGGCCGCCGTGGACCAGGTCGGCGTACCCGATGTGGGAGGCACGGGGAAACCATACTGCGTGTGCCGAGCGGGTTGTCCGGTCCACCGAGAACTCGAGGCGCAGCCCCTCTGGATTGCGGGGCCCGCACACGAAGCAGCCGTCCGTTGGAGATGGTTTCATTAGCGTTGCCGAGGGGTTATGGGATACAATGACGGGGAGTATACCCGGGGTCCGGCCGCCCGGCAAAAACGGCGGCCGCCCCCCAAGCCGTCCCGGGAGCCTTGACCGCACCCGGACCGTGTGATATACAACGGCGCCGTGCCGAAGTGGCGGAATTGGTAGACGCGCTAGATTCAGGATCTAGTGGGCGCAAGCCCGTGCTGGTTCGACTCCAGTCTTCGGCACCACCTTTTCGGACATCCTGCCGGCGGGCCTTCGGGTCCGCCGGCGTCGTTTCCGGGAACCGGCCTGGCGGTTTCCGTGCCGGGGAAAAAGAAAAGAGGAGCCGGCATCTCCGGCTCCTCTCCGAGATCGCTGGTGCCCAGGGCCGGATTCGAACCGGCACGGGTGTTACCCACTGCCCCCTCAAGACAGCGTGTCTACCAATTCCACCACCTGGGCACGGAAACGCTTCGTTACTCCGCTTTGGCCGGGGGTTCCGGCGGTGGGGCCGGCTGTGCCGGCTCTGCTGCGGGCGCCGCAGGGGCCTCGGGCGCGGGGGCCGTGGCGGCCGGGGTGTCGGAAACCACGCTGGACTTATACCGATTGGCCGCGAGGTACGTCAACCCCAGGGAGGTGATCATGAAGATGGCTGCCGCCGCAGCCGTCATCTTTCCGAGGAACGTGGTCGCCCCGGTGCTCCCGAACAGGGTCTGGCTGGAGCCGCCGAACGCGGCGCCCATCTCGGCGCCCTTGCCCTGTTGGAGCAGGACGACGCCGATCAGGCCGATGCAGACGATGACGTGGACGGTGATGAGCAGGGCGTGCAACATGGGTCCGTGCCTCCAGGTCGGGTCGAAGTCGGTCCTTATACCCGAAAACACACCACAGAGGCAAATGTTTCCGCATCCAGGCTCGCGCCGCCCACCAGGGCACCGTCCACGTCGGGTTCTGCCATCAGGCCGGCGACGTTGTCGGGTTTGACGCTGCCGCCGTACAGGATGCGCACCTCGGCGGCCCGGTCCGGTCCGGCGAGTTCCCCCAGCACGGACCGGATGCGGGCGTGGACCTCCTGGGCCTGGGCCGAGGTGGCGGTGCGTCCGGTGCCGATGGCCCACACCGGCTCGTAGGCCAGCACGACCCGGCCCGCGCCCGCGGCGCCCAGGGGGCCGACCGAGCCCCGGACCTGGGCCGCCACCACGTCCAGGGCGCGGCCAGACTCCCGCTCGTCCAGGGACTCGCCCACGCACACGATCGGGGTGATCTCGGCGTCTAGGGCGGCCGCGGCCCGGCGGGCCACGGTCTCGTCCGTGTCCCCGAACAGCTGGCGCCGTTCCGAGTGGCCCACGATCACGTAGGCCACCCCCAGGTCGGCGAGCATGGTCGCCGAGACCTCCCCGGTGAACGCGCCGGCTGGTTCCCAGTGCAGGTTCTGGGCGGCCAGCCGGACCGGAGATCCGGCCACGGCGGCCGCGGCCGCTTCCAGGGCCGGAAACGGGGGGGCCACGGCCACCTCGACCCCGGCCGCGCCGGAAACCCGGGGCACCAGGTCGGCCAGGAGTGCCCGGGCCTCGGACGGGGTCTTGTTCATCTTCCAGTTGCCGGCGATCAGGGGGGGTCGCATGGGTCCTCCTCGTGGAGCGGGGGATCGGGTCAGCCCTCGAGGGCGGCGATGCCGGGCAGCACCCTGCCCTCCAGCAGTTCGAGGGACGCGCCGCCGCCTGTGCTGATGTGGTCGATCCTGTCCGCGACCCCGGAGCGGTTGACCGCGGACACGCTGTCCCCGCCCCCCACCACGGTGAACGCGGGGCTCTCGGCCGCGGCCCGGGCCAGGGCGAACGTGCCCTCTGCAAAGGCGGGCGTCTCGAACACGCCCATGGGCCCGTTCCACACCACGGTGCGGGCCGTGGCCACCGCTGCGCCGAACGCCGACCGGGTGTCGGGGCCGATGTCCAGGCCCTTCCACCCGTCGGGAACTTCGGGGCCTTCGGTGGTGCGCACCTCTGCAGCGGCCGCGATGTCCCGGGCGATCACGTGGTCCACGGGAAGCACCAGCCCGACCCCCCGGCGCTCCGCCTCGGCCAGCAGGTCCCGGGCCAACTCGATCCGGTCGGCCTCCACCAGGGAGTCGCCGGTCCCGACCCCCTGGGCGGCGAGGAAGGTGAACGCCATGGCGCCCCCCACCAGGAGCCGGTCCACCTTGTCGAGGAGGTTGCGGATCACCGGGATCTTGTCGCTCACCTTGGCCCCACCGAGCACGGCCACCAACGGGCGTTCGGGCGCGTCGAGCACCCGGTGGAACGCCCGGATCTCGGACAGGAGCAGCAGCCCCGCTCCTTTCCGTTCGGGCGGGAACCGGTCTGCCACCCCGGCCGTGGACGCGTGAGCCCTGTGGCACGTGCCGAACGCGTCGTTCACGTACGCGTCGGCCAGGGCTGCGAACGCCCGGGCCAGGTCGGGGTCGTTTTTCGTCTCGCCGGGATGGAACCGGACGTTCTCGAGGAGCAACACCTGTCCGGGTTCCAGGGCGCGGACCGCTTCGGACACCCCTGGCCCGACCACCCCCGGTGCCAGGGGCACGGGGCGGTCCAGGAGGTCGGCCAGGCGCCGCGCCACCGGCGCCAGGGACAGTTCGGGCATGGGCCGGCCCTTGGGGCGGCCGAGGTGGCTGGCGAGCACGACGGATGCCCCCCTGCCGAGCACGGCGCGCAGGGTGGGCAAGGCCGCCCGGATGCGGGTGTCGTCCTGGATCCGTCCGTCCCGGATCGGGACGTTGAGGTCCACGCGCACGAACGCGCGGCGGCCGTCGAGGTCGAGCTGTTCCAGGGAACGGATCGCCATGGGTCCCCCTCCTGGCGCGGTGGGTTGCCGGAAGTCGGGGCGTACCATAAAGCCGCCCCCTCGGGCCGTCAACCGGCCGGGCTGGACGTCGGGGGAGCCGGATCGGCGCGGTGGGCCCGGACGATCTCCCGGGCCACCAGGATGCGCTGGACCTCGTTGGCCCCCTCGTAGATCTGGGTGATCTTGGCGTCCCGGAACGCGCGCTCGGCCCGGTTGCCCGCCACGCACCCCGGCCCGCCCAGGAGCTGGAGGGCCCGTTCGCACGCCCACATGGCGGTCTCGGTGGCGAACAGCTTGGACATGGCCGACTCGGCCGTGTAGTCCTCACGGCCGGCGTCGATCATGGCGGATGTGCGCTCGACCAGGGCCCCGGCCGCCTCGATCCGGGCGGCCAGGTCGGCCACCAGGAACCGGGTGCCCTGTTTGTCCACCAGGGGTTCGCCGAGAATCTGGCGCCGGCTCGCGAACTCCAGCGCGGTCTCCAGGGCCCCCCGCGCGAGGCCCACGGCCTGGGCCCCGATCCACGGCCGGGAGATGTTGAGGGTCTCCATCGCGACCACGTACCCGTCGTTCTTGCCGCCGATCCGGTCGGCCTCGTCGACGGGGACGCCTTCGAAATGCAGGGACGCCGTGGGCACGCCCCGCATGCCGAGCAGGTGGTTGGGCGGGCCGACCCGGAAACCGGGCCGGTCGGCGTCCACCAGGAACGCGCACACCTGCCGGATCCCGGGTTCCCGGAGGTTGGCGAACACCACGTGGGCGTGGGCGATGCCGGCGTTGGTGATCAGGTACTTGGTGCCGGTGAGCCGGTAGTCGCCGTTCTTCCCCGGGACCACCTCGGTCTGCAGATTGTACGCGTCGGACCCGGACGCCGGCTCGGTCAGGGCGAATCCCAGGAGCCGTCCTTCCCGGGCAACCGCCGTGAGGAGCTCTTCCCGCCGGGGGAAATCCGTCCGTCTGAGCACGGGAAGGGTGCCCACCGCCTGGACGATGAGCAGCAGCGACAGGGCGCCCGAGTGGCGCGCCACCGCCTCGACCACGCACGAGAACTCCCGGTGGCTCAACCCGGCGCCGCCAAACTCGGCCGGGACCAGGGCCGCGGTGAGCCCGGCGTTGCGGTAGGCGTCGAGCAGGTCGTGGGGAAACGCCGCCGTGCGGTCTACCTCGGTCGCCCGGCGCTGGACCAGCCGGAGAACGTCGGCGTAACGGTCGCGGATCCGGGCTCGGATCGAGTCCATGGTCGTCCCCTAGCAGGCTGCTGAAAAAGCAGCCTGCGGCGCGTCCCACGGGGGGGACGCCAAATCACGAGGGTTGGAAACCAGAGTGATTTGAAAGACCTCGACGGGGCCGTCCCCGAGAGGTCGAGGCTGAAAAACCCCACGGATGGGGCTTTTTCAGCCTCCTGATAAGAACGCAGAGAGAGGGCCACATCTTACGGGAGCCAGGGGGGGCGGTGTCAACGGTGTCACGAACGACCGCCCCGGCAGGGCCGGGGCGGCGGTGGGAACGGTCGGTGGCGCAGCGGCGAGGGGTCAGATGTAGTACATGAACCGGGCGTCGAGCTGGCGTTCGATCCCCAGTTCCTCGGCCCGCTGGCACAGGTCTGCGATGGTGGTGTCCTGGAAGATCGCGGCGATCCGGTCGCCGATCTCCTTCCACATCGGGCTGGCCACACACGCCCCCTTCATGTCGCAGGTGGTCGCCGAGCAGTCCGGCCCCTGCTCTTCGTTCACGCAGAACACCAGCTCGATCGGCCCCTCGGTGCACGAGATGATCTCGTAGACCGTGATGTCCCGGGGTTCCTTGAGCAGGAAATACCCCCCCTTCGGGCCCCGCTTGCTGCCCAGGATCCCCGCTTTCTTGAGTTTCTGGAAGATTTGCTCCAGGTACCGGGGGCTGATCTTCTGCCGTTCCGAGATGTCCTTGATCTGGGCCGGCAGCCCGCCGGCGTGGTAGGCGATGTCGAAAATGGCGCGCACGCCGTACCGGCTTTTCGTCGTCAGTTTCATGGTTGCCCCTTTTCACGGTTCCCGATCCGGTTGCGAGAGAATAACAATCCTCGCAAACTCCGTCAAGAACCAGGCGATCCAGCTCCGCCGGCCGGGCGGGTGCGCAGGTGCAGGTCCCGCAGTTGGGCCGGGTCCACCGTGGACGGCGCGTCGGTCAGCAGGCAGGTGCCCCGCTGGGTCTTTGGGAACGCGATCACGTCCCGGATGCTCGGGGCGTCGCACAGGAACATGAGCAGCCGGTCCAGGCCGAACGCGATGCCGCCGTGGGGCGGGGCGCCGAACGACAGGGCCTCGAGCAGGAACCCGAACTTGTCCCGGGCCTCGTCCTCCCCGATCCCCAGGGCCCGGAACACGGCCTGTTGCACGTCCTCGGTGTGGATCCGGATCGAGCCGCCGCCGACCTCGGTGCCGTTGAGCACCAGGTCGTACGCCTGGGCCCTGACGTCGAGGGGCGCGTCCTCGAGCCGGGCCACGTCCTCGGGCCGGGGGTTCGTGAACGGGTGGTGCAGGGCCACGTGGCGCTTCGCGTCCTCGTCCCACTCCAGCAGGGGGAAGTCGGTAACCCAGCAGAACGCCCACCGGTTCTCCGGTACGAGGCCCAGCCGCTCCGCCAGGTGGGTGCGGAGTTTGGACAGGGCCAGGTTGGTCACGCCGGCCTGGTCGGCCACGAAGAACAGGATGTCCCCGGGCTCGGGTTCCAGGGCCCGGGCGATGCCGGCCCGGGCGTCGTCGCCGAGGAACTTGGCGATGGGCGACTGCCAGGCGCCGTCGGGCTGGATGCGGATCCACGCAAGGCCCCGGGCGCCGAACGGGGCGACGAACCCGGCCAGGTCGTCGATCTCCTTGCGGCTCAGTTCGTTGCCCGCCCCCTTTGCGTTGACCCCCTTGACCACCCCGCCCCGGGCCACCACGCCCGCGAACACCTTGAAGCCCGAGCCGGCCACGGCCCCGCTCACGTCGGCCAGTTCCAGGCCGAACCGGGTGTCCGGTGCGTCGGTGCCGTACCGGGCCATCGCGTCGGCAAACGTGAGGCGGGGGAAGGGCAATTCGAGTTCGACCCCTGCAACCTCCCGCCACACCGCGGCCATCATCCGCTCCATCAGTCCGGTCACGTCGTCCGGGGAGACGAAGCTCATCTCCAGGTCGATCTGGGTGAACTCGGGCTGCCGGTCAGCCCGCAGGTCTTCGTCCCGGAAACACTTGACGATCTGGTAATACCGGTCCACCCCGGCCACCATCAGCAACTGCTTGAACAGCTGGGGGGACTGGGGAAGGGCGTAGAACGCCCCCGGGCTCAGCCGGGAGGGTACCAGGAAGTCCCGGGCACCCTCGGGGGTGCTGCGGGTGAGCACCGGGGTCTCCACGTCCAGGAACCCGTGTTCGTCCAGGAACCGGCGCACCGTGGCGGTCACCCGGTGCCGCGTGCGGAGGTTCCGCTGCAACTCGGCCCGCCTGAGGTCCAGGTACCGGTACTTGAGCCGGAGGTCCTCCCCCACCCCGGTGTCGCGCTCGATCGGGAACACCGGCGTGCGCGCCCGGTTGAGCACCCGCACCTCGGTGGCCCTCACCTCGATCTCGCCGGTGGCCAGGTCCGGGTTCTCGGTGCCCTCGGGCCGGCGGGCCACCGTGCCCCGCACGGCGACCACGAACTCACCGCGCACCTGGTGGGCCTTTTCGTGGGCCCGGGGGGCGACGTCCGGGTAGAACACCACCTGGGTCAGCCCCTCCCGGTCCCGGAGGTCCAGGAACACCAGGCCGCCGTGGTCCCGGCGCCGGTGGACCCAGCCCATCACGGTGACCTCCTGCCCTTGGTGGTCCAGTCTCAGCTCACCCAGGGTGTGGGTGCGTTTCCATCCGTCCAGCGATTCGGTCACGGGAGTCTCCAAAGCTGTTGGGTAAAAGCCCCCCTAGGTCCCCGTGGGGCCCTAGAACGGCAGAAAGAAACGTTGCCGGATCCCGATGCCCTGGGCGGCGGCAGCCTGGGGCCTGCTTACGGCCGGGCGCGAATGGCAGCATTCGATCGCCGCGCCCTCTCGTGCCGTTGCCGGAACGGTTTGTGCGGGCGGCCGGCGGAGGTTCGACAACAAAGATTCGGGGGGCTCGGCGAGTCAAGGAGCCTCGCCCGGCTCTCCAGCAGGCCCCAGGCCCCCCGGGACGGCGAGGTGGCGCCAAAGTGGCGATGCTGCTCTTGCAATACAGGTAGATCACTGGGGTTTCAAGTCTCCTTGCGTCCCAGGGGAAGTCACTGGGAAGGGCCTGCGGGCGCTCCGGGAAGAACAAAACGCAGGCGCCACAGGGGCCTGCGTTGGTCCTGCCCCGCGTGCGCCCCGGTCAGCCTGAGCGCATCAGCGTGATGCCCCGGTCGGACCCGTGGGGCGCGTGGCACGACAGGCACTTGCCCCGCGCCCGGGTGTGCTGGGTCCCGGTGCCCCGGTCGTGGCACATCAGGCACAGCCGGTTCTTCTTGGTCTTGAAGCGGAACTTTCCGGGCGCCGAGGCGGTGCACGCGGCCCCCGCCGGTTCGTGGCACGATACGCACCCCTGCACCCCGGCCTCTTCGGCAGCCACCGGGCCGTGCACGAACTTGTAGTCGACGATCGGCTGGTGGCAGCCGCCGGACAGGCACGTCTCGGCCCACACGGGGCCGGCGCCCAAGGGCGCGATCCCCAAAGCCACGATTCCCGCGTATACGGTGACTCGCATCATCGCTCACGGTCCTCCCCGCTCCAAGCGGTCGTTGGGTTTGCCGGCGGTTCGGCGCCGGTCGTGTCCAGCAGGGTGCTGAAAAGCCCGATCCGCTGGATTCTTAGCTATCAGCTATCAGCTGTCAGCCATCAGCTGTCAGCGGCGCCCGGGGCATGGGGTTCGCCGGCAGGCCGCTGAAAAAGCGGCCTGCGCGCACCCCACGGAGAGGGTGCCAAATCACGAGGTTTGAAAAACCGAGTGATTTGAAAAGCCTCGCTGGGGCCGTCCCCGAGAGGCCGTGGCTGAAAACCCACGGATGGGGTTTTTCAGCAGCCTGCTCCGTGGTTTCCCAGGTAGGCGGCCAGGCCGGCTGCGGGCACCGAGGTCTGGGTCCCCTCGGCCAGGTCCTTGACCGTCACCGTGCCCCCTGCCATCTCGTCCTCCCCCAGGATAAGGGCGAACCGGGCGCCCCTGCGGTCGGCTGCGCGCAGCTGGGCCTTGAAGCTCCGGGCCTGGTAGTCCAGGTCCGCCCGGAGACCGGCCTTGGCCAGCTCGCGCCGCAGGCGCAGGGCTTCGGCCACGGCACCCTCGCCCCGGTGGACCAGGTACGCCACCGGGCCGTCGTGGGGGCGGGCATCCCCCAACAACAGGACCAGGCGCTCGATCCCGGCGGCAAACCCGAGGGCCGGCAGCCGTGGGCCGCCCAGTGTTTCGGCCAGGCCGTCGTAGCGCCCCCCCGCGGCCACCGCGTTCTGGGCGCCCAGGTCGCCGGACAGCAGTTCGAACGTGGTGCGGTTGTAGTAGTCCAGGCCGCGCACCATCCGCGGGTTCACCGCGTGGGGGACGCCCTGGATCGACAGGAGTTCCCGGACCCGGTCGAAGTGGGCCGTGCACTCGGGGCACGCGCCGTCCAGGATCGCCGGCGCGTCCACCGTGGCCTCCTGGCACCGGGGGCTCTTGCAGTCCAGCACCCGCAGGGGGTTGGTGCCGAGCCTGCGCCGGCAGTTCTCGCACAGGTCGTCCGTGCGGCCGGCGAGGCTGGCGCGCAGCCGTTCCACGTAGGACTGCCGGTCGGCGGCGCAGCCCAGGGTGTTCACCTCGAGCCGAACCCTGCCGGACAGGCCCAGTTCGGCGAACAGGTCCCACAGCAGGCACAGCACGTCGGCGTCGGCCTCCGGCTCCTCCCACCCGAAGCACTCGGCCCCGATCTGGTGGAACTGGCGCAGCCGGCCCTTCTGCGGGCGTTCGCGCCGGAACATGGGGCCCAGGTAGTACAGCCGCTGCTTCGGGTCGGACCGGTGCAGCCCGTTCTCCAGGTAGGCCCGCACCGCGGACGCGGTGCCCTCCGGCCGAAGGGTCACCGAGGTCCCGCCGGTGTCGGTGAAGGTGTACATCTCCTTCTCGACGATGTCGGTGGCCTCGCCGATCGAACGGCGGAACAGGGCGGTCTCCTCCAGGAGGGGGAGGCGCAGTTCCTCGAACCCGTAGCGGCCGAACACCCGCCGGACGGCGCTCTCGACCTGTTGCCAGACAGGGGTCTCGGCCGGGAGGATGTCCCGGAAACCTTTGAGCTTTCGGACGTGCATGGTTCCTCAGGGGGAGGTGGCCAGGTACACCGCGTCCCGGGTGGTTTCCTTGCCCCGGTACATGGCGCGGTCGGCCTGGTCGATGAGTTCTTCCCGGGAGGACGCGCTCGTCGGGTAGGTGGCGACCCCGATCGATGCCGTGAGGCGGATGTGCCGTCCCTCCCGGCCGAGAAACCGGTGCTGCCGGATCGCCAGGCGGATCCGTTCGGCCACCTCCCGGGCCTCTTCGGACCCGCTGCCGGGCAGGATCACCACGAACTCGTCGCCGCCGTACCGGATGACCACGTCGTTTTCGCGTACGTTGCCCGCCAGCAGCCGACTCACCTCGATCAGCGCCTTGCCCCCGGTCAGGTGGCCGTGGCGGTCGTTGATCTCCTTGAACCGGTCCAGATCCATGAACAACACGCTGAACGGCTGTCCGCCCCGGTCGCTCTCCGCGATCGCCCGGTCGAGGGCCTCCTCCATGTACCGGGCGTTGTACAGGTCGGTGAGCGCGTCGATGAACGCGAGCTGGCGAGCCTCCTGGAGGTTCTGGGCTCCTTCGAACGACAGTTCGATCTGCCGGCCCAGGAACACCGCTTTTTCGACGTCGGCGGGCTCGAACCGGCCCGAAGCCTGGTCGCGGAGCAGGATGAACGCGCCCTCGGCAGTCCCCCGGTGGAGCATCGGCACCAGGAGCATCTCGGCCGGGTCGAGGTCGGTGCCCTCGCCCAGGATTCGGAGCAACCGGGCCCGGCCAACGGTGCGCACCCGTTCCAGGCCGCGCAGGTAGCGGAGTCCCCGGGTGACCATGGCGTCCCTGACGGCCTGGGCCTGGTGGGCGTCGAGCCGCCACGGCTTGAGCACGGGCATGAAAGCCAGGTCGTCGCCCGTGTACAGGCACAGCCCGGCCTGGGCCCGGGTGACGTGGCCCAGGGCCTCGAGCCCCAGGGCCAGCACCCGTTCGGGGTCTTCCACCGACGAGAACGAACGGCCCAGTTCGTACAGTTCCAGCTGGAACCGCAGGCGCGCGTTCTCCTCGTACAACCGGCGCTGTGCCACCGTGGCCTCGACCACGGCTGCCAGTTCCTCGGCCGCGAACGGCTTGCGCAGGTAGTCCGCCGCTCCCCGCTTCAGGGCCTGGATCGCGGTCTCGATCGAGGCGTACCCGGTCATGATGACCACGTCCACGGACGGGTTGCGGGCCTTCACCGATTCGAGCAACTCGAGCCCGCTCATCTCGGGCATGTAGATGTCCGCCAGGACGAGGGCGGGCTGCAACGCCTCGATCCGCTCCAGGGCCTCTGCGCCCGAGGCGGCCAGTTCGACCCCGTAGCCTTCCTGGCGGAGGACGTCCGAGCAGAACGTGCGGAAGAACGCGTCGTCGTCGACGACCAGTACGGTGGGCGTTTGCATGGAACCCCAAGGAGAGGCGGCAAGTCACCGAAAGCTATCAAACGCCCCCCCCTGTGTCAACGAGGCGGCCGGCCCGTGTCCGGAGAGGGCGGCGACAGGACGGCGTTCAAGCAGCCCTGGCCCCGGGTGGTTTCCACGACGGCGCCCAGCCGGGTGGCTACGGCTTCCAGTTGGCGGCACGGCAGGTTGTCCGCCCGCCCGGCCGACACCCAGATCCTGCGGGGGGCCACGGAGGCGAGCCAGGGGGGCCAGGTCGCGTCTGCCGATCCGTGGTGGGGCGCCACCAGAAGGTCCGCCCGGGGCAGCCAGCCGGCGGACACCATCGTTTTCTGGGCCGGGATCTCCACGTCGCCGCCCACCAGCACGGTCCCGCCGGGGGACCGGAGCCACACCACCAGGGACCGGTCATTTTCGGTGGGGCCAGGGACCCACCGGGCAGCCAGGTCGGCAGGCCCGAGCCCGCGGGACAGACCGGCGGCGGGCACCCACGTGAGCCGGGTACCGGCAGCCTCGGCAGCCTCCCGCAGTTGCCGGTACCGGGGGTCGTTCCGGAACGAACCGGGCGCCCACACGACGTCCGGCCGGCCCCACGCCACCACTGCCGGCAATCCCCCCAGGTGGTCCGGGTGGGGGTGGGTCGAGACCACCGCGGTCAGACGCCTGGCCCCCAGGGCCTCCAGCGCGGGCACGACGGTCCGTTCCCCAGGGTCAAAACGGCTGTAGGCCGACCCTCCTCCGTCGATCACGATCCACCGCGGGCCCGGAGCCTGGACGACCACCGACAGGCCGGCCCCCACGTCCAGGGCCCACACCCGGGTGTCCGGGGACAGCCGGAGGGCCAGGGAGCCGGCGGCCGGCGGCACCAGCACGGCTGCACTGCCGACGGCGGCCAGGACGGCTGCCCGGCTACGGCGTCTGTCCAGCGCCACGGCCAGGGCGGCCACCAAGAGGAACTGGCCGAGAACGGCCAGGGGCGAGCGCAGGACGGGGTGGTGGAGCAGCGGGAACAGGGGGGCCGCCGCGCTCTGGAACCCGAGCACGGCCGAGACCGGCACGGACGCGGCCCGCCAGAAGGCGGCAGCCGTTGC
>JAJRUI010000069.1 GCA_024277875.1 Deferrisomatales bacterium | reverse complement strand
TGGCGGACCTCGTCCTTGAAGAACTCGACCTGGGCGTGGCACTTGGGGCACTCCACGTCGAAGATCGCGTCGAACCCCCACTGCTGGCTGTCCTGTCCGGGGCACTTGGCCATGGGAAACCTCCCTTCCGGAAATAGCTGACCGATGACGTCAGTATAACGCGCCCGGGCCCGGCTGTCCTTTGACCGGGATCAACGGCCGCCCGATTCCTGGCCGCCCTCGACCACCTCGGCCAGGGCGTCGGGGTCGAGCACCTTGACGAACGAGCCCCGCACCTCGATCCACCCAGCCTCCTTGAACCGGCGGAGGGTGCGCGACAGCGTCTCGCCCACCGTGCCGATCTGGCTGGCCAGCTCGCCCTTGGTGATGTCCAGGTCCCAGAACAGCCGGCCCTTCTCGTCGGCGGTGTGCAAGAACCACCGGGCGAGGCGGGCCGACACGTCCTTCAGGGACAGGTCCTCGATCCGGTCGGCGAACTGCTTGAGGTACCGGGACAGGGTGGCGATGATCTGGAGGCTGATCTCGGGGTGGTCCCTCAGCAGTTCGAGGAACGGCTTCTTGGGCAGCAGGAGCACCCGGCTCTTCTGGAGCGCTTCGGCATAGGCCGGGTACCCGCCGGACATGAAAATCGCCGCCTCGGCGAACATCTGGCCGGGCCGGACCACGTGGAGGATGTGCTCCCGCCCGTCCGGGCCGAGCCGGTACAGCTTGACCCGTCCGCCGAGCAGCACGAAGATCCCCTCGGCCCGCTCCCCCTCCCGGAACAGCACGTCCCGGCGCCGGACCTCGGACAGACGGCCGATCGCGGCCACGCTCCGGACCTGCTCCTCGGTGAGGCCGGCGAACAGGGGGATCGCGGCGAGTTCCCGGACGTCCACGCTCATGGCGCCTCCTGCGCAACGGTGACGGAGCCCCTTTCTTGGCCGATCCGGGGGGCGGTGTCAAGGGGGGGACGGCAAGACCGGCCGCTCCGCTGGTAACCTCGGCCCCGGTTCCGGTATCCTAATCCCTTCGCGTTCCTGCAGCGTCCGAGGAGGCGTCATCGTGTGGACCCCGTGCGACGGTCTCGACTACGTGGGCCAGATCTACCGCCCGCCCAGCGAGGCCCGCTCGATCATCCTCCAGGCCACCGTCGGGTGTGCCCACAACCGGTGCACGTTCTGCCCGAGCTACAAGGACAAGCCCCGGTTCCGGATCAAGGACCGGGCCGTGGTGGCCCGGGACCTGGAAAGGGCGGCCCAGCTGTTTCCCGGCGTCCGGCGGCTGTTCGTGGCCGACGGCGACGCCCTGGTGATGCCGATGGACCGGTGGCGGTGGCTGCTGCCCGCGATCCGGGAGCGCCTGCCCCAGGTGGACCGGGTCGGGGTGTACGCCACGGCCCGGGCGATCCGGGGCAAGTCGGACGAGGACCTGGCGTGGCTGCGGGACAACGGGCTCGGGATCGTGTACCTGGGGGTGGAGAGCGGCGACGACGAGACCCTGCGCTACGTGAAGAAGGACTCCCTGTCGGACCAGCTGCTGGAGGCGGGCCGGCGGGTGAAGGCGGCCGGGCTCAAGCTGTCGGTCACGGTGCTGCTGGGCATCGCGCCCCCGGGCCGGAGCCTGGAGCACGGCCGGGCCACCGGCCGGCTGCTCACGGCCATGGCGCCGGACTACGTGGGCGCCCTGTCGGTGATGATCTGCGACGGCACCGAGCTGGCCGAGCAGGTGGCCCGGGGGGAGCACCCGGTGCCCACGCCCCGGGAGATCCTGGCCGAGCTGAGGGAGATGCTGGCCCACACCGACCTGGACCGGGGCCTGTTCATGGCCAACCACGCGTCCAACTACGTGCCCCTGAAGGTGCGGATGCCCCGGGACAAGGCCGCAGCCCTGGCCACCCTGGACGCCGCCCTGGAGGGCGCCGTGCCCCTCAAGCCCGAGGAGGCCCGGCTGCTGTGATTCCCCCAGAAAAGGAGCCGAGCTTGACCGAAGAAGCACCCACCTTCCGCCGGTTCACGGGCACGGACGGGTATGTAGCGTCCCGGGCCCTGCAGGACGCCGTGAACGTGGCCCTCAGCCTGGAGCGCCCCCTGCTGCTCAAGGGCGAGCCCGGTACGGGCAAGACCCTGCTGGCCCACCACGTGGCCCGGGGCCTGGGCATGGACCTGATCGTGTGGAACGTCAAGAGCACCACCAAGGCCCGGGACGGCCTGTACGTGTACGACACGGTGCAGCGCCTGAACGACGCCCGGTTCGGGGAGGGCGACGTGCGCGACATCCGGCGCTATATCCGGTACGGCCCCCTGGGCCGCGCGTTCGCGAGCCCCGAACGGGTGGTGCTGCTGATCGACGAGGTGGACAAGGCCGACATCGAGTTCCCCAACGACCTCTTGCAGGAACTGGACGTGATGAGCTTCCACGTCCTGGAGACCGACGAGGTGGTGTCGGCCCGGCACCGGCCCATGGTGGTGGTCACGTCCAACGCCGAAAAGGAGCTGCCCGACGCGTTCCTGCGCCGGTGCGTGTTCCACTACATCGACTTCCCGGACGAGGACCAGATGCGGGCGATCGTGGACGTGCACTTCCCCGGCCTGGCCGGCAAGCTCCTGGACGACGCGCTCCAGGTGTTCTACGGCCTGCGGGACGTGCCCGGGCTGCGCAAGAAGCCGTCCACCTCGGAGCTGCTCGACTGGATCCGGGTGCTGCTCGCGAGCGGCGCGCGCCTGCCCGAGGGCGGCCCGGCCGCGCCCGGCGACGTGCCGTTCCTGGGCACCCTGGTCAAGATGGAGGAGGACCTCCAGACCCTGACCGCCCGGGCCGCCCGCCCGGCCGCCGACGTGCGCACCGCCGGGCGCCGGTTCTTCCGGTAGGGCCGTGTTCCAGCCGTTCTTCTACACCCTCAAGGCCCTGGGGGTGCCGGTGAGCCCCACCGAGTGGCTCACCCTGATGGAGGCCCTGTCCAGGGGGCTGCACAACGCGAGCTTCCAGGACTTCTACTTCCTGGCCCGGAGCCTCCTGGTCAAGGACGTGGCCCACTACGACGCGTACGACCAGGCGTTCGCCCACTGCTTCCGGGGCGCCGACCTGCCCGACGACCTGGCCACCAAGGACCAGATCCTGGACTGGCTCCGGGACCCCCTGTCGCCCCTGCGCCTGCCGCCCGAGGAACTGGCGCGGATGGAGCGCCTGGGCCTCGAGGACCTCCTGCGGGAACTGGAGGACCGGCTGCGCACCCAGAAAGAGGCCCACCACGGCGGCCACCACTGGATCGGCACCGGCGGCACCAGCCCGTTCGGCCGGGGGGGCAGCCACCCCACCGGGATCTCCTTCGCCCGGGACGGGGGCGGGGGCGGAGGCGCGGTGCTCCAGGCGTTCGAGCGGCGCTACCGGAACCTGCGCCACGACGTGACCCTGGACGTGCGCCAGATCGGGGTGGCCCTTAAGCGCCTCCGGGACCTGCGCCAGGACGGCAGCGAGGAGGTGCTGGACCTCGATGCCACCATCGACAAGACCTGCCGGGCGGGGGGCGAGATCGAGCTGGTGTTCAGCCGGGAGCGGGAGAACCAGGTCCGGCTGCTCCTGGCCATGGACACCGGCGGCTCCATGGAGCCGTACCGGCACCTGTCCGAGCGGCTGTTCTCGGCGGCCCACGGCCTGAACCACTTCAAGGACTTCCGGGCGTTCTACTTCCACAACTGCATCTACACCCACCTGTACACCGACCTGGAGACCGGCGACGGCGTGCCCACCGAGGAGGTGATCCGGGAGTACGTCAAGCGCTACCGCCTGGTGATCGTGGGCGACGCGTCCATGGCGCCGTACGAGCTGCTGATCCCCAACGGCACCCTGGAGCGCTACCGCACCGCCCGGACCAAGGGGATCGACTGGCTCCGGATGCTGGCCGAGGCGTTTCCCAAGCGGGCGTGGCTGAACCCCCTGTCCGAGTCCGGGTGGGAGTACTACGACACCGTGGGCACGATCCGCGGGCTGTTCCCGATGTTCCCGTTCACCCTGGAGGGCCTGGACCGGGCCGTGAGGTCGCTCCTGTGACCGGTCCCCGGCGCCCGGCCGAGGAGGCGCGGCCGTGATCCCGTGCGACCCGGCCCTCCGGTGGCGGCTCGTGCGGACGGCCCAGGGGGCCGAGCCCCCCGACCTGCTCGTCCGGGGCGGCCGGGTGTGGAACGCGTTTACCGACGAGGTCCTCCCGGCGGATGTGGCCGTGTGCGGCGACCGGATCGCCCGGGTGGGGCCGTGGACTGGCCCGGTGGGGGAGGGCACCCGGGTGCTCGACGCCACCGGCCGGGTGGTGGTGCCCGGGTACGTCGAGCCCCACACCCACCCGTGGCCGTTCGTGAACCCCCTGTCCCTGGGGGAGGGCGCGGTGCGCCGGGGCACGACGACCCTGGTGTACGACGACCTGCTCCTGCACCTGGCCCTGGGGCTCGAGCGGTTCGAGGCACTGGCCGGCGCCCTGCACGGCGCGTCCGTGCCCCACCTGTTCTGGGTGGGGCGCATGGCGAGCCAGAGCCGGTTCCCCGGGGAGGAGGGCGTGTTCTCCCGGGAGGTGGTGGCCCGGCTGCTGGCCCGGCCCGAGTTCCTGGCCGTGGGGGAGATGACCCGGTGGGTGGACCTGCTCGACCCGGACCGCGCCCCGAGGCTCCTCGGGATCGCCGAGACGGCCCGGGGCCTGGGGCGGTTCGTGGACGGCCACACCTCGGGCGCGAGCGGCCGCAGGCTGCCCGCCCTGGCCGCCACCGGGATGCGGTCGTGCCACGAGGCGATCACCGCGGACGAGGCGCTCGACCGGCTGCGCCAGGGGCTGTGGGTGCTGCTCCGGAACTCGAGCCTCCGGCAGGACCTGGACGCCCTGCTGCCGGCCGTGGCCCGCACCGGGTTCACCGACCGGCTGTGTTACACCACCGACGGGGCCAAGGCACACCACCTGGCCCGGCACGGGGTGATCGACCGGCTCGTGGCCAAGGCCCTGGAGGCCGGGGTGCCGGCCGGCACGGCCTACCGGATGGCCACCCTGAACCCGGCCAACCTGCTGGGGATGGGCGACGATCTGGGCGCGGTGGCGCCGGGGCGGGTGGCCGACCTGAACCTGCTGCGGGGCCTGGACGAGCCCGCGCCCGAGACCGTGGTGTGCCGCGGCCGGGTCGTCGCCCGGCACGGGGAGCTGGCCGTGCCCGCGCCGAGCGGGGCGTTCGGGTGGCGCGAGGCGTACGGGGCCGGGCCGACCCCGGTGCCGGACTGGCCGGCCGGGGTGTTTCCCCTGCCCGGGCACGCCCCGGACCCGTTCCCCGCCGGCCGGCTCGTCAACGCGGTGATCACCCGGGAGGTGCCGGTGCGCCTCGAACCTGTTCCCGGCGGCCGGTGGCCCGCGCCGGGCCAGGACGCCCTGGTGCTGGCCCTGACCGGCCGGGACGGCGGCTGGATCACCCGGGGCGTGGTGGCGGGGCTGGCGCCGGGCCTGCGGGCCCTGGCCACCACCTACACCACCAACGCCGGCGTGGTCGTGGTGGGCGCGGACCCGGCTGCCATGGCCGAGGCCCTGGCCCGGCTCCGCCAGATCGGGGGCGGCGTGGTGGTGCTGCCCGCGGACGGCGGGGCCGAGGTGTTCCCGTTGCCCCTGGCCGGGATCCAGATGCCGGGCGGATTCGACGAGGCCGCCCGGGCGGCCGGCCGATACCAGGCGGCGATGGCGCGGTGCGGGTACGCCCACGCCGACCCCAACTACACGACCCTGTTCCTGTCGTGCGATTTCCTGCCCGACCTCAGGGCCACCCGGGCCGGGTGGATCCGGGCCAAGACCGGCGAGGTCGTGCTGGCCGGCGAGCCGGCGGCAGGGGCGTGAACCCTTCGACCCGCGGCCGGTTCTCCCGTACAATGGACCGACGCCGTTGACCCGTGCCCCGGCCGAGACGAGCCCGCCGTGATCCCGATCCGCGACACCATCCCCAGCCGCCGCACCCCGGTGGTGACCTACGCGATCATCGCCCTGAACGTAGCCGCGTACCTGTACGAGCTCGGGATGGGCCCGGCCCAGCTCCAGCGGTTCTTCATGCACTACGGGATCGTGCCGGTGCGGTACGCCGACCCGACCCTGGCCCGGCACTTTTCCTGGTTCGAGCAGGTGGTCCCGTTCTTCTCGTCCATGTTCCTCCACGGCGGGTTCCTGCACATCCTGGGGAACATGTGGATCCTGTGGATCTTCGGGGACAACGTGGAGGACTGGTTCGGCCGGGCCCGGTTCGCCGCGTTCTACCTGTTCTGCGGGGTGGCGTCGGGAGCGTTGCACGTGGCGTTCAACTGGGGGTCGCCGCTGCCCACGGTGGGCGCGTCCGGTGCGATCGCCGGGGTGATGGGCGCGTACTTCCTGCTGTACCCCAGGGCCCGGGTGCTCACCCTGCTGCCGATCTTCATCTTCATCACGTTCGTGGAACTGCCGGCCTACCTGTTCCTCGGGCTGTGGTTCCTGCTCCAGTTCCTGAGCGGCGCCGCGGCAGCCGCGGCCGGCCGGGCCGGCGGCATCGCGTGGTGGGCCCACATCGGCGGGTTCGTGGCCGGGGCCCTGGTGGTGTTCCTCCTGGGCGGGGCCCGGCCCCGCAGGCCCCAGGCGCGCCGGCCCACCATGAAGCCCCTGTGGGACCGGGTGGACGAGTACTGGTGAGCGCCCGGCTTCTCGTCTGCGACGCCGACGGGCGGATCTACGACCGCCCGGACCTGGCCCTGGCCGGCCAGGTGGGGGACCGGTGGGTGCCGGTGACGGCGGACGACCTGGTGCCGGTGCCCGAGGGCACCAAGGTGTTCTTCCTGCCGGGAAGCCGGGCCGTGGGCTGGGACGAGGGCCGCGGCAGGCCGCGCACCCTGAAACGGGTGCGGGCGGTGGCCGCGCTGCTCCAGGCCGGGTACACCCGCACCCACCTTCCGGCCGCGGCCTACCCGAAAGGAACACCCCCCAAACGCGGGTGCCACGACTACCTGCCCCTGTGGGCGTACGCGGCCGTGGGGTGGGACGGCGACCGGATGGTGGCCGCGGCGTTCCGGTCGGACCCCATGACCCACTCCGAGACCCACCACTACGACGACCGGCAGATCGCGCCCCGGGTGGAGGCCCGTGTGGCCCGGCACGCGGGAAACCGGCTGGTGCGCCACCTGGCCCGGTGCGCCCTGGAGTACCACTGTTTCGCGGCGAAGAACTGGTTCATGGAGCGGTGGGAGGCGCCCCTGCCGGCCGCGCCGTCGTGCAACGCCCGGTGCGTGGGGTGCATCAGCCTCCAGCCCGCGGACTGCTGCCCGGCCAGCCAGGACCGGATCGGGTTCGTGCCCACGGTGGACGAGTTGTGCGCCGTGGCCGTTCCCCACCTGGAGCGGGTGCCCCGGGGGATCGTCAGCTTCGGCCAGGGGTGCGAAGGCGAGCCCCTAACCGTGGCCAACCGGCTGGCCGAGGCCGTGGCCCGGTTCCGGGACCGCACCGGCAAGGGAACGATCCACCTGAACACCAACGGCAGCCTGCCGGACGCCCTGGTCCGGGTGGCCAGGGCCGGCCTGGACTCGGTGCGAATCAGCCTGAACTCGGCCCGGGCCGAGACCTACGACGCGTACTACCGGCCCCGGGGGTACCGGTTCGACGACGTGGTGGCCTCGGTGCGCGCGGCCGTGGACGCGGGGCTGTACACCGCCCTGAACCTGTTGGTGTTTCCCGGGGTCAACGACCGGCCCGAGGAGGTGGACGCCCTGGAGCGGCTGATCGGCGAGACCGGGCTCCACATGGTGCACCTGCGGAACCTGTCCATCGACCCGGCCCTGTACCTGGGGCACCTGCCGCCCCGCCTGCGGTCGGGCGCGGGCGCGATCGGGCTCCGGAACCTGGCCGTGCGGCTCAAGCGGCGGTTCCCCCGCCTGGACCTCGGGTATTTCAACCGGCCCAGGGAGGCGTTCGGCGCGCCCGTGGTGGACGCCCTGGGCTGGGCCCGGGAGGCGGCCGGCAAGGGGTGAGGCGGAAAGGGGGAGGGAGCCGCAAGAGGAAACGGGCGGCCCGTGGGGCCGCCCGCGTTCGGTCGTGCGCCGGTGACGGCGGCTACTTCTTGTGGCAGTCGTTGCACTTCATCTTGTTCTTCGCGCCCTTGGCATTGTGGCAGTCGTAGCACGTCCCCATGCCCTTCTTGTGGAACGCGTCCTTGATCTTGGGCGCGTCACCCGCCTTCAGCTTGTGGCAGTCGCCGCACTTGTACTTGCCGTCGGCCTCGTTGTGGTGGCACTGGGCGCACTTGAGGTCCTTGTGCTTGGCGTGGTCGAACTGGACCGGCGCCTTCTTGCCGAAGTTGGTGACCGTGATCGGGCCCGTGGGCGCGTCGGCGGCAAAGGCCGCTCCCGCGGCCAGGCCGGCAGCCACCAGAGCGGTTGTCAGGATGAACAGCAGGCGTTTCTTCATGAGACCCTCCCTTCCCAAATGGGGCGCCCCCACAGGGGGACGCTCGTTAGGTGAACACAAATACACACAAAGTTCCGGAGCTTGTAACACGGCCCCGGGTCGGTTCGCAAGGGGAACCGGAGCCCTGGAACCGGGCGTTTTTCATCGAATTGTCATGGTGCGTTGAGGGTCCTCTCATGTTCGCGGGCTACACTGGACCCGACCCCAACGGCCGGAGGTGTGCCATGACGATCGTCGAATTCTTGCTGGGTGCCGAGGAACTGCCCGTGTACCGGGCCGTGGAAGACCCCGAGGTCCGGGTGCTCGAGGCCCTGCTCGGCCGGGACTTCCGGTTCGAACTGGTGGACGGCGAGCCGGTGGACGCGCTGCTGTTCGACGTGCTCAGCCGGGTGTCGATCCGGCCCGACTTCTACTTCACCCCCCCGCCGGACGCCGTGCTGCTGGGTACGTTCCAACTCCGGGACCGCCCCGGAAGCCGGCCGGAACGCCGGCGGCACACCCGGGCCCGGTCACCGGTGAGGCCCCGGATCCACTGAGCCCGTTCCGAACCCCTGGCCAGCGGACCCGCCTGCCGCCACGCGTCTGCGAACCGTTCCGGGGGGGGGTGACTTCCCGGCCGCGCGCCGGTAGCATGGCCGGGTGCGTGCCGGTCCGGCGCGGCGACCGTCGCCGGGCCCGGTGTCGGCCCGCCGGCTGGAGGCCCGAACGGCGTGCGGATCGCGACCCGTCTGTTCCTTTACGTGTTCACCCTGGTGGTCGCCTCGGCCGCGGTGCTCGGCACCGTGTCCGTGCGGGACGAGCGCACCCACCTGCTGGCGGAGAGCCGGTCCAAGGCCTGGCTCCTGGCGCGCACGGTGACGTCCGTGCTCCGGTACTTCCACCCGGTGGACCCCACGGTGGGCATGGAACGCCTGGTGCGGGAGATCGTCCCGGTGGACGGCGTGGCGCCGTACCTCAGGCTGTACGACCGGTACGGGGAGCCGGTGAACGTGACCTGTCCCGAGTGCGCCGAACTGCCGCTCCCCCACCGCAGCCTGGACCCCGACGAGGTCGGTACGGGCCTGGAAGAGCAGCTCCAGGCCGGCACCGGCCGGTTCCTGTCGGTGATCGTGCCGGTGTCCGGGGGCGGCCCGGGGGACCCGGCGGACGGGTTCGTGGAGGTGGTCCTTCCCCTGGACCACATCGGCCGGATCCTTTCCGGGGTCACCCGCCGGTTCCTCCTGTTCACGGCCGCGGTCGCGGCGGTGCTCGGCGGGGTGATCTTCCTGATCGCCCGGGTCAGCCTGGGGGTGCCGATCCGGCGCCTGAAACAGGCGTCCCAGCAGCTCGGCCGGGGGGACCTGTCCCTGCGGATCGACCCGACCGGCGTGGCAGACCTGGACGAGTTGATCGGCGAGTTCAACCGGATGGCCCGCCACCTGGAGGAGCAACACGCCGAACGCGAGGCGGCCCACGACGCCAAGCTCGAACTGGAGCGCAGCCTCCGCCACGCCGAGAAGCTGGCGTCGATCGGCCAGCTCACCTCCGGCCTGGCCCACGAGCTGGGCACCCCCCTGAACGTGATCGGCGGGCGGGTCGAGCACCTGCTGGCCAAGCTTCCCCCGGACGACCCGTCCCGGCCGGCCCTGGAGAGCGTGGTGCGCCAAGTCGAGCACATCGCGGACATCCTCGGCCAGCTGCTCGCGTTCTCCCGCAAGGGATCCGAAGGGTTTGCGCCGGTGGACCTCGGCGGCGTGGTGCGGGACGCGTTCTCCCTGTGCCGGCTCCGGTCCCGGCGGGGACGGGACGCCGAGATCGTCCTGGAGACGGACCTGGCCGTGGACCGGCTGTACGGGGACGCCGGTGCCCTGCGCCAGATGTTCGTGAACCTGGTGCTCAACTCGTTCCAGGCGATCCAGGGCGGCGGCACGGTCCGGGTCGCCGCCCGGCCCGGGCAGGACGGGGGCGTGGACCTGGTGTACGAGGACGACGGGCCCGGGATACCGGAGGGACTGCGCGACCGGGTGTTCGACCCGTTCTTCACCACCAAGGACGTGGGGGAGGGGACCGGCCTCGGGCTGTACGTGGTGGCCAACGTGGTGGCCGAGCACCGCGGTACGGTACGCGTGGGCGAGCGGCCGGGCGGCGGCGTGCGGTTCTCGTTCTCGTTTCCAGCCCCCCCGGAGGGTTCGGCGTGACGCCCCTGCGCATCCTCGTGGTGGACGACCAGGCCGACATGTGCGCGTTCCTGCGGGACGTGCTGGTGGACCACGGGTACGACGTGGCCACCGCGTCCAGCGGGGCCGGGGCGCTGGACCTGCTGGAGGGCGGCGGCTTCCACCTGGTGATCTCGGATATCCGGATGCCGGGCATGGACGGGGTGGCGCTGCTCGACGAGATCAAGAAGGGAACCGGGTTCACGCCGTTCGTGATCCTCGTGACCGCGTTCGGGGACGTGGCCGACACCGTGGGGTTGCTGGACCGGGGCGCCTACGACTACGTGATCAAGCCGTTCCGGATCGAGCAGATCCTGGTGGCGGTGCGGCGGGCCGAACGGGAGCTGCGGCTGCGGCGGCGGGTCGAGGAGCTGGAGGGGCGGGCCGCGACCGGGCGGTTCCCGGAGCTGCTCGGCACCAGCCCGGCCATGGGTCGCGTGCTGGCCCTGGTGGAGAAGGTGGCGCCGGCCGAGGGTAGCGTCCTGGTCCAGGGGGAGACCGGCACGGGCAAGGAGCTGGTGGCCCGGGCGCTGCACCGGGCGTCGGGCCGGCGGGGCGGGCCGTTCGTGCCGGTCAACTGCGCCTCGATCCCCGAGGGGCTCCTGGAGAGCGAGCTGTTCGGCCACGCCCGGGGGGCGTTCACCGGGGCGGCCGGCGACAAGGCCGGCCTGTTCGTGGCGGCCGACGGCGGCACCCTGTTCCTGGACGAGATCGGGGAGATGCCGCCGGCCATCCAGGCCAAGCTGCTCAGGGCGCTCCAGGAACGGCGGGTGCGGCCGGTGGGCAGCACCGCGTACACCCCGTTCGACGTCCGGGTGGTGGCCGCCACCAACCGGGACCTGCTGGCCGACGTGCGGGCCGGCCGGTTCCGGGAGGACATCTACTACCGGATCGCCACCTTCGTGATCCCGGTGCCCCCCTTGCGCGAGCGGCGCGAGGACGTCCCGGTGCTCGTTGAGGCGTTCGTGGCCCGCCACGCGGCCCGGGGGCGCACGGTGTCGTTCCCCCCCGAGGTGCTCCGGGCGTTCATGGACTACGGGTGGCCGGGAAACGTGCGCGAACTCGAGAGCGCGGTGGAGCGGTGCGTGTACGTGTGCGACGGCGGCCGCGTGTCCCTGGACGACCTGCCCCCGGAGATGCTCCGCGCCCTGACCCCCCCCGAGCAGCCCGGGTGGCCGGACGACGCCCCGCTGGAAGCGGTGGAACGGGCGTACATCCGCCACGTGCTCGACCGGTGCGGCGGCAACAAGGTACGGGCGGCCGAGATCCTCGGGATCAACCGGAAGACGATCCAGCGGAAGCTGGGGGACTGAGGGTTCTCTTCCCCGAACCTTTTCCCGCCCCTCCAAACAGTAACTTGACTTTTTAGAAAAAAAATATCGATACTGGCGCCGCGAGCGTCGTTTCTTTTTGGGTTTGTTCTTCCAATAGAAACGAAGTCGCCTGTGTTGCTGCACTTGTTGCCGGACTGTGAACTCGTCTTCGTGTTTTGTGGAGGGGTGC
>JAJRUI010000068.1 GCA_024277875.1 Deferrisomatales bacterium | reverse complement strand
GGTGGTGGCCCCGGTGGTGGTGGGCTTTGTGCTCGGCGCCGAGGCGCTGGGCGGCCTGCTGGCCGGCGCCACGGTGACCGGCGTGCTGATGGCCCTGTTCATGGCCAACGCAGGCGGCGCGTGGGACAACGCCAAGAAGTACATCGAGGGCGGCGCCATGGGCGGCAAGGGCTCCGACGCCCACAAGGCCGCCGTGGTGGGCGACACCGTGGGCGACCCGTTCAAGGACACCTCGGGCCCCTCGATGAACATCCTGATCAAGCTCATGAGCGTGGTGAGCCTGGTCATCGCGCCCCTCCTGCCCCACATCTGATCCGGCGGGAGGCGCAGCACTGGAAGCGGCGAGGGCCGGCCCCCCAGGGGGCCGGCCCTTCTTCGTCGTGCGTCGTCACCGCCCGTTACGGGTCCGCGCTTTCCAGCCACGCGTCCAGCGCGGTCCGTTCCCCGGCCGACAGGAGGGGCGACAACCGCTCGGCGCACCCGGCCTGGTACGCGTCCAGCCACGCCCGCTCGGCCGGCTCGAGCAGTTCCCGGTCGATCAGGGCCGGGTCGAACGGGATCCAGGTGAGGGACTCGAGCCCGAGCCACCGCCCGCCGTCCGGCCCGGCCCCGGCCTCGGCGACCCGGTACAGGTTCTCCAGCCGGATCCCTCCGAACCCCGGCCGGTAGTACCCGGGCTCCACCGAGGTGACCATGCCGGCCCGCAGGGGCCGGGCCGCGTGGGGCCGGGCTCCCGCTCCGGTGATCGCGAACGGCCCCTCGTGCACGTTCAGGAACGCGCCAACCCCGTGACCGGTGCCGTGGCCGTACTGGAGCCCCGCGTTCCACAGGGGGGCCCGGGCCACGGCGTCCAGGGCCGCGCCGGGCGCTCCGTCCGGAAACCGCTGGCGTGCGGCGGCCAGGTGCCCCTTGAGCACCAGGGTGTACACCCGCCGCTGCTCGGCCGTGGGCGCGCCCACGGCCACGGTGCGGGTGTCGTCGGTGGTACCGCCGGCTAGGTGGATCCCGGAGTCCACCAGCAGCAGCATCCCCGGCCGGAGTTCGGTATCGTCGGCGCCGGCGTAGTGCACGATCGCAGCGTGGTCGCCGGCGGCCGCGATCGTGGGGAACGACAACTGCCGGTACCCGGGCAGGTCCTGGTACGCCGCCTCCAGCCGGCGGGCGAAGCGTTCCTCGGTCACCGGCCGGGCGGCGGCCACCTCGGCCCGGAGCCACAGCAAGGCCCGGGTCTTGGCCGCACTCGCCAACAGGTTGGCGCGCTCCATGGCGGCCAGTTCGGCCGGATTCTTCACCGCCTTGGCCCGGGCCACCGTGCTGTCCCGATCCAAAACCGTCACCCCGGACGCGGCGTCGAGCGCCTCGAGAACCCCCCGGGTCGTGCCGGCAGGGTCCACGAGCACCCGGACGTCTTCCAGCGCCCACAGGAACGACAGGAACCCTCCGTACGGGTGCAGGATCAGGCCGGGTACCCCGTCCAGCCATCCGGACGGAACACGCAAGTCCGGCTCGTGCAGAAACAGGTGCACGCCGTCCGGGCCGGCGTACAGGAACGACTCGAACACCGGGTTGTACGGCACCTCGCCGAACGCGCGCAGGTTGGTGAGCCACGCGACCTCGTCGAGCCGGGACACCAGGGCCGCGTCCGCGCCGGCCTCGGCAGCGGCCGCGACCAGATCAGCAACCTTTTCGGCCGCGGTGCGGCCGGTCCAGTCGTCTGGACAGCGGAACAGGGGCGTGGCGGACGGCACGGGCCGGTCGGACCACAGCCGGTCCACCAGGTTCGGGGACACGAAACGAAGGGACGCCCCCGCCTGGGCCAGAACCTGGTCCAGGGCCACGGCCGTTTCGGCCGCGAGCACCATCGGGTCGCAACCCACCACGAGGGCGCGGCCCCGTTCCCGGGCCAGGCGCCCGAGCACCTCCCGGAGCCCCTCCCCACCAGCCGCCCCCACCCGCTGCACCCCGATCCCTGTGCCGTCCAGTTCCCGTTCGGCCTGGAGGTGGTACCGGGAGTCGGCGAACAGCCACGTCTCGGCCGGGTTCAGGCCCACCAGCAGGTCCCCGGCCGACCCGGTGAACCCGGAGAGCCACTGCCGGCGCTGCCGCCACGGCGGCAGGTACTCGTTGAGATGCTCGTCCGAGGAGGGAACCAGGTAGTGGGTGAGGCCGTGCTCCCGCAGGACCTCGCGCAGGGCCGAGAGCCGTTTCGCCGCGGTGTCCATGGGGGCTCCGGGGTACGGGGGCAGCCTACCAGGATGCGGAAAAACCCCATCCGTGGGGCGCGTAGCAGGTTGCTTTTTCCGCACCCTGCTACGGCAACGAGCCGGGACCAGCGGCCCCGGCCCTGGTAAGGATACCGGCCAGGGGTCCGGTGTCAACGCCCGGCCAGCACGGCCTCGGCAGCCGCCACCACGGCGGCCGGCCGGACCGCTGCCAGGCAGTCGGCCGCCGGGCAGGACACCGGGGCCCCGGCGGTGCACGGAGCGCACGGCAGGTCCGGCCGGACCACGGCCGCCCGGCGACCCAGGGGGCGCCACAGCTCCGGGTCCGACGGCCCGAACACGGCCACGGTGGGCACGCCCAGGGCCGCGGCCAGGTGGGTGGAACCGGCGTCGTTGCCCAGGTACACCGCAGCCCGGGACAAAACGGCCAGCAGCTCGCCGAGATCTGAGCAGACCACGCACTCGTCCACCCCGGGCAACGCGCCCATACCGCCCCGCTCGACCTCGGCCGGGCCCAGCAAAACGGCCGCCGCTAGGCCCGTGCGGCGCCGGAGCGCGGCCACGGCCTCGGCCCACATGTCCGCGGGCCAGTTCTTGCCCGGGTCCCCGCTCCCCGGGTGCACCACGATCCGTTCGGGAACCCGGGCCGGGAGCACGGCCCGGCGCCAACCGGGCAACCACGGCCCGGGGAACCGGGGCACCCCCTGGCGGTCGAGCTGCCGGAGCTGGTACGCGGGCACCCACGGCCCGCCCGGGGGCGGAAAGCTCCGCACCGACAACACCGGGCCGGGCACGTGCCGCGTCCACGGCGGGACGTCCCGCCCGCCGAACGCCAGGACCACGTCGAACCCGGCCAGGCCGTCCAGGGCCGCCGGGTCCGGCGCGTCGCCCCACAGGGTGTGGCCGCGGGCGAGCAGGCCCGGAGGAGCCGGACCCGAGCCGGCCAGGAGCCGGCGCCGGTCGGCCGGTCCCCACAGCGACCACCGGAGCCCTGGCGCGGCCGCGGCGACCCGGTGCACCGCGGCCAGGGACAGCACCCAGTCCCCCAGCCCGCCCGCGTGGTACAGCAGCCCCGTCCCCGAACCACCCCTTGACACTGGCAAGCCTCCCCGGTATTTTACCGACCGGTAAGTAAAAAACAGCCCCCCGGGGATCCCTGTGAGCGCACCCGATCGCATCGACCGCAAGGAGCAGATCTTCGCCGCCGGCGCGCGGCTGTTCGCCCTCAAGGGGTACGAGCGCACGAGCCTCCAAGAGGTGGCCGACGCCCTCGGGGTCACCAAGCCTGCACTGTACTACTACTACCGGTCCAAAGAGGAGCTCCTGTTCGAGATCACCGGGTTCGTCATGGACCGGGTGGCGGCCGACCTGGAGGCGGTGGTCCGGTCGGGCCGGCCGCCGGTGGACCAGTTGCAGGACCTGATCCGCCGGTACGTGCGGTTCTTCGCCGCCCACCCGGACGAGCTCACGATCATGTCCACCCAGGTGGACAGCCTGTCCGAGCCCCACCGGGCCGAGATCCTGGACCGCCAGCGGGCGTACCTGCACACGGTGCGCGGGATCGTGGAACAGATCCTGGCGGGCCGGCCGGGCCGGCCCCTGGACCCCACCGCGGTGGCGTTCGGCGTGCTCGGGGCCATGAACTGGATCTTCAAGTGGTACGACCCCCGGGGGGCAGTGACGCCCGAAGCCCTTGCCGACGACTTCATGGAATTGCTCTCCCACGGCCTGCTGAGGTGACCATGAGCGCGTTCGACCTGACCGACGAGCAACGGGACATCCAGACCGCGGCCCGGGAGTTCGCCCAGGGCGAGTTCCCCAAGTACGCCCGGGACGCGGACCGGGACGAGAGGTGTCCGCCCCACCTGTACCGCCAGGCGGCCGAACTGGGGTTCCAGGGCCTGTTCTTCCCCGAGGCGTACGGCGGGGCCGGGCTGGGCTACCTGGAGTTCTGCCTGGTGGTGGAAGAGTTCTGGCGGGCCGACCCGGGGCTGGGCCAGTCCCTGGGCTCCACGGTGTTCGGGTCGGACCTGTTGCTGCTGTTCGGCACCGAGGAGCAAAAATGCCGGTACCTGCCCCCCCTGACCACGGGCGAAGCGATCATGGGCGCGGCCATCACCGAGGCCGACGCGGGGAGCGACATCTCGGCGGCCCGCACCACGGCCGTGCGCGACGGGAACGAGTGGGTGATCTCGGGCACCAAGATGTTCATCACCAACGGCACCGTCGCGGACTTCCTGATCGTGTACTGTCTCACCGACCCGGACGCGCCGTCCCCCCACGGACGGCACTCGTGCATCGTGGTCGAGACCGACCGGCCCGGGTACTCGGCCACCAAACTCACCGGCAAGCTGGGCATCCGGGCGTCGGACACGGCCGAGGTGGTGCTGGACGAAGTGCGGGTGCCGGCCGGCAACCTGGTCGGCGAGGCCGGCGCCGGCTTCAGCCAGTTCATGGCGTTCTTCAACCGCACGCGGCTC
>JAJRUI010000067.1 GCA_024277875.1 Deferrisomatales bacterium | reverse complement strand
GCGTTGCTGGCCGGGTTCACCGGGTACTTCGCGTGGCTGCTGCGGGCCGAGATCGTCCGGCCCGCGGCGTCGGACCTGTCCCGGGCCGAACTCGGCTTGCTGGGCGTGCTGGCCGGTGCCACCGTGGTCCAGGCCGTGGCCGTGCCCGCGGCGTGGGCGTCGGCCTTGTTCGCCACCCTGGTGGTGCTGTTGTCCGCGGCCGTGCCGGCCGGCGGCCTGCTCGCCCTGCCCCCGGCCGCGGTGCTGGTGTGGGCACCGCCCGGCCCGGTGGTCCACTTGGTGCTCCTCGAGGCGGTGGCCATGGCGTCGGCCACCGTGGCGTGGTTCCACCGCCGCAGCTGTCGCCGGCTCCAGGCGTCCTACGACAAGCTCCGGCTTGACGCCGAGCACCTGGGGGCGACGGTCCAGGACCGGGACACGGTCCCGGGCGATCTGAGCCGGCTGGACGAGGCGCTCCAGGGGCTCCTGTCCGCGGTCCGGGAGGCCACCGGCGCCCACGGCGCCGTGCTGGTGGTCCGCTCGGGGGAAGGGCAGCCGTTCGTGCGCGAGGTGGTCACCGACGGCCCGGTCCGGGAGGACGCCCGGCTCGACGCCGAGGGCACCGCGTTCAAGTGGATCTTCGACAACGGCCGCCCGTTGACGATCGACCGGCTGCGCAGCCCGGCGGCCCGGCTCGGGTACTACGCCGGCGACGTTCCGGTGCGGAGCTTCCTCGGGGTGCCCCTGGCGTCGAAAGACGGGATCGAGGGCGTTCTGGGGGTGGACAGCCTGTCCGAGGCCGCGTTCACCGATGCCCACGAAGGAAATCTGAAAATCGCGGCCCACCAGGTGGTGACGATCCTGCGCCAGGGCCAGGCGATCGGCCAGGAACGCCGCCGGGCCAACGAGTTCAGCCTGCTCCACGAGTTCAGCCAGCAGGTGGCCGACTGCGGAACCGAGGCCGAGCTGCTCGACCACCTCCTGGTCACGGCGGGCCAGCGGGTGGCGTGCAGCTTCTCGGCCGTGCTCCTGTGCCGGGAGGCCGGACAGCTGCGGATCGAGGCAGTGGCCGGGCCGAACGCCGGCGGCCTGGAGCGGGGGCGGGAGATCCCCCGTGACGGCGGACTGGCCGGGTGGGTGGTGGCCAACGGCAAGTACCTGCGGTTCCAGGAGCCGCGGGACCGTGGCCGCCGCCCGGTTTTCGCCAGGGACGTGCGCGAGCCGGAGTTCGCCAGCCTCCTCCTGCAGCCGCTGGACGCCTACGGCGACATCCTGGGGGTGTTGTGCCTGGCCAGCCGCACCCCAAGGGCTTTCGGGGATGCGACCCTGCTGTTCGCCGAACTCCTGGCCAAGCAGGGCGGCCAGGCCCTGCAGCACCAGCGGCACGTGGCCGCCCTGAACCGCCTGGCAGCCACCGACGAACTCACCGGCCTGGCCAACCGCCGGGTGCTGTTCGAGCGGCTGGAGGCCGAGCGGGCCCGGAGCCACCGGTACGAGCACGGCCTGGCTGTGGCGCTCTTGGACGTGGACCACTTCAAACGGGTCAACGACCGGCACGGCCATCCGGCCGGGGACGAGGTGTTGCGCCGCGTGGCCGCCACCGTGCAGGAGCTGGCCCGGGAGACCGATCTGCCGGCTCGTCACGGCGGGGAGGAGTTCGCGATCGTCCTTCCCGCCACCGGCGAACCGGGCGCCCGGGCCCTGGCCGACCGGCTGCGGGAGCGGGTGGAGGCCCTGGAGATCCCGTGGGAAGGCGAGACCCTGCGCATAACGGCCAGCCTGGGGGTGAGCGCCCTGGAGGGCGAGGACGACACGGTGGACGCCCTGGTGGCCCGGGCCGACCGCGCCCTGTACGCGGCCAAGGAGGGCGGCCGCAACCGGGTGATCGCCTACTCGGAGATCCGGGAGTACGTCAGCTGGGATCGGTGACGCTGTCCGGTTCGGCCTCGAGGAGCCGGCCCACGAGGCCAGCCGCGTCCACCAGTTCGGCCGCGGCCCGGGCCATCCGCCCGTCGGTCAGCCGGCCTGCGAACCCGGCGACCCACAGGAGCCCCACGGTGCGGCCGCCCCGCCGCACCGGCACGGCCACGGCCCGGATGCCCCGCAGGTACTCCTCGTCGTCCGTGGCATACCCCCGGGCCCGCGCCCGGGCCACCTCGTCCAGCAGCCGGTCCGGGTCGGTGATCGTCCGGTCGGTGAACGGCTCGAGCGCAGCCCCCCGCACCCGGCGGGCCGCATCCGACGGCTCCATCCCGGCCAGCACCACCTTGCCGGTGGCCGCTGCGAACAGGGGCAGGGTCACCCCGGCCCGGGCGGTCACCTGCATCTCGTTCCCGCCGGGCACGCACCCCCGGATCACCACCCGGTCGTCCCGGGGCACCCCCACGAACACCGACTCGCCCACCCGGCTCGCCACCCGCTCCATGAACGGCCGGGCCAGGTGAGCCACCTCCCACAGGCCGAATGCGTCCCGGGTCAGCTCCAGCACCCCCGGGCCGACGCGGTACCGGCCCCCCTCCCGCACCACCCACCGTTCGGTTTCCAGGGTGGCCAGGAGCCCGTGCAGGGTGCTCTTGCCGTAGCCCAGGTCCCGGGCCAGGTCGCTCAGCCGGGGGGGCGAACCGGCCCGGGCCAGGTGTTCCAGGACCCGGAGCGCCCGGGCCACGGCCGGGGCCCGGTAGGTCGTGTCGGCCATTGTTCATCCCGGTGAACAAAGGGGCGGGTTCCGCTCCTTCTTCGAAAAAGAATCGTCCTGTATGGCAGCGTATTTTAGCAAAACGCCTTGACGGACGCCAGGCCGGCCGACACAATGGGTTCAGTGTGATGAACGGTTCCCGGTTCCCGGTTCCCGGTTCCCGGTTTCTGGTTTCTGGTTTCTGGTTTCTGGTTTCTGTCCCCTGTCCCCTGTCCCCCTGGTGCCCCATGTACCTGCCCGACTTCGACTACCACGTCCCCGAGACCGTTGAACAGGCTTGCGGCCTGCTGGCCGAACTGGGCCCCGATGCCGTGGTGCTGGCCGGGGGCACCGACGTGCTCCACAAGATGAAGCAGGGCAAGCTGGCGCCCAGGGCCGTGGTCTCCCTCAAGCGCCTCGGGGAACTCCGGGAGATCCGGTACGAGCCCGGCCGGGGCGTGGTGATCGGCGCCCTGGCCACCCAGAACGAGATCTACGGCTCCCCGGTGCTCCAGGAGCGGTACCTGTCGGTGTCCCAGGCGGCCCACCAGATGGCGTCCAACCAGATCCGGAACCAGGGCACGGTGGGGGGCAACATCGTCAACGCGGTGCCGTCGGCCGACCTGCCGCCGATCCTGATCACCCTCGGGGCCGAGATCCGGCTCGTGGGGCCGGACGGGCAGCGGCAGATGCCCCTGGAGGACTTTTTCGTGGAGCCGGCCTCGTCGGTGATCCGGCCGGCCGAGATCCTGACCGAGATCGTGATCCCGGACCAGGCGACCACCGGCAGCACCTACATCAAGTTAGGCCTGCGCCGGTCCGGCGCCCTGGCCGTGGCCGGGGCGGCCGTGGCGGTCACCGTGGACGGCGGCGTGGTCCGGGACGCCCGCATTGCCCTGTCGTCGGCCGCTCCCGTGGTGCTGCGGGCCCGCCGGGCCGAGGACCGGCTGCGGGGCAGCCGGGCGGACGACGCCGTGCTGGCAGAGGCCGGCGCGCTGGCCGCCCAGGAGAGCCGGCCCCGGGACAGCATCCGGGGGTCGGCCGAGTACCGGCGCAACCTGGTGGGGGTGCTCACCCGGCGCGCCCTGAAGAAGGCGATCGAACAGGGGCACTGCTGAGGGCCCACCCAGCGTTGGAGGAACGAGATGTCCCGAACCGTGACCGACCCGGACGGGGTCCGGCGGTACCTGATCACCCTGACCGTGAACGGGGACCGGCACACCGTGCTGGTCAAGGCCAACGCGGTCCTGACCAACGTGCTGCGCGACCAGCTCGACCTGACCGGCACCAAGAAGGGGTGCGAGCTGGGGGACTGCGGCTCGTGCACCGTTCTGCTGGACGGCAAGCCGGTGGACTCGTGCATGGTGCTGGCCGTTGAGGCCGACGGCCGGGAGGTCACCACGATCGAGGGGGTGGCCGAGAACGGCCGGCTCGACGCGATCCAGGAGGCCATGGTCAACTACGGCGCGATCCAGTGCGGCTACTGCACCCCGGGCATGGTCCTGTCGGCCAAGGCCCTGCTCGCCCGCAACCCCCACCCGACCGAGCAGGAGGTGCGCGAGGCGATCGCCGGCAACCTGTGCCGGTGCACCGGGTACGTCCACATCGTGGAGGCGGTGCTCGCCGCGTCCGAGGGCCGGCCGGTCCCGGACGACGCCGCACCCGTTGCCGAGGAGGGAGAGGCCCGATGAGCGCCAGGCACAAGGTGATCGGCCGCAGCGTGCCCCGGATCGACGGGGTCGAAAAGGTGACCGGCGCGGCCCGCTACACCGGCGACCTCAAGTTCCCGAACATGTTGTTCGGCAAGATCCTCACCAGCCCCCACGCCCACGCCCGGATCCTGTCGATCGACACCTCTGCGGCCGAGCGGTTGCCCGGGGTCAAGGCGGTGATCACCCACCGGGACGTGCCCGACCTCAAGTACGGGATCAGCCCGGCCCGGTGGGACGAGAACATCTTCTGCATCGACAAGGTGCGGTTCGTGGGCGACAAGGTGGCCGCGGTGGCGTGCGTGGACGAGGAGACCTGCTACCGCGCCCTGCGGCTGATCCGGGTGGAATACGAGGTGCTGCCCGCGGTGCTCGACTTCCGCCGGGCCATGGACGACGGCCAGCCCCTGGTGCACGAGGAGTACCCCCGCAACATCAACACCGAGATCCACCAGAGCTTCGGCGACGTGGAAAAGGCGTTCGCCGAGGCCCACCACGTGCGCACCGACGCGTTCCTGGGCAACCGCGCGTACCAGGCGCCGATCGAGCCCCACTCGGCCGTGTCCCTGTGGGACGGCGACAAGCTCACGGTGTACGCCAGCACCCAGTCCCCCCACTACACCCAGTACTACCTGGCCCGGGAGTTCGGCATGCCCATGGGGGACGTGCGGGTGATCACCCCGTACCTGGGCGGCGGGTTCGGGGGCAAGCTCGAGGTCACCGGGCTCGAGTTCGCCGGCGCGGTGCTCGCGCGCCTCACCGGCCGGCCCGTGCGCATGTTCTACGACCGGGCCGAGATGTTCGCCCACAACCGGGGCCGCCACGCCCAGTACATGGAGGTCACCACCGGGGTGGACGAACGCGGGAAGATCCTGGGCGCCCACGCCAACTTCATCATGGACGGCGGCGCGTACACCAGCCTGGGGATCGCCACGGCCTACTACGCGGGCGCCCTGCTGCCCCTGACCTACGAGTTCGACCACTACAAGTTCGACATGGTCCGGGTTTACACCAACCTGCCGGCGTGCGGCGCCCAGCGGGGACACGGCGCGCCCCAGCCCAAGTACGCGTTCGAGAGCCACCTGGACAACGTGGCCGCGGACCTGGGCATCGACCCCATGGACATCCGGTTGCTCAACGCCCGGCGGCCCGACACGGTCACCCCCAACGAGTTCCGGGTGAACACCTGCGGCTTGCGCCAGTGCCTGGAGAAGGCCCGGGCGCTGTCCGGGTGGGACGAGAAAAAGGCCCATCGCAAACCGGGCCGGGGCATCGGCGTGGCCACGGGCAGCTTCGTGTCCGGGGCCGGGTACCCGATCTACCGCACCGACCTGCCCCACGCCGCCGCGTTCGTCAAGGTGCACGAGGACGGCACCGCGGCCACCCTGTACACCGGCGCCACTGACATCGGCCAGGGGTCGGACACGATCCTGTGCCAGATGGCGGCCGAGGGCATGGGGTACCGGTACGAGCAGATGAAGATCGTGGCGTCCGACACCGAGACCACGCCCCACGACTTCGGCGCGTACGCGAGCCGCCAGACCCTGATGTCGGGCACCGCGGCCAAGCGGGCGGGCGAGGAGGTCAAGCGCCAGATTCTGGACATGGCGTCCGCCATGCTCGGGCTGCCCGCGGACGATCTGGATTGCGAGCACGGGGTGGTGTTCTCCAAGTCCCGGCCCGGCAAGACCCTGGCGTTCGAGGAGGTGGCCCGCAAGCACTTCGTGCTCCGGGGGCCCTTGCTCGGCCGGGGGGTGTACACCCCGCCCAAGCTCGGGGGCAAGTTCAAGGGCGCGGCCGTGGGCACCTCCCCGGCCTACAGCTTCGGGGTGCAGGTGGGCGAGGTGGAGATCGACGAGGACACCGGCGAGATCACGGTGGTCGGCGTGTGGGACGTGCACGACTCGGGCACGGTGATCAACCCGCGGCTGTTCCACGGCCAGGTTCACGGCGCCCTGGCCATGGGCATCGGCGAGTCGGTGTGGGAGGAGGTGCGGTTCGACGACCGGGGCCGGATCCTGAACCCGGACCTGGCCAACTACCGGCTCCTCACCGCTCTGGACATGCCGCCGATCCGGTCCGAGGTGGTGGAGACCGTGGAGCCCGAGGGGCCGTGGGGCGCCAAGGAAATCGGCGAGGGCTCCACCAACCCGACCATGGGGTGCTTCTCCAACGCGATCTTCGACGCCATGGGCGTGCGGGTCAACAGCCTGCCCCTGAGCTACGAAAAGGTGTGGCGCGCCCTCAAGGAGAAGCGCGAGGCCGGCGGGGGGGCCTGACCCCCGGCGAGGGGGCCGGCCCCCGTTCCCTCACGGACAGGGCCTCCTGTTGGGGTTCCGGGGGCCGACCCCTTTCGGGACCTCGTCCAAGATGTCCTTGATCTGCTGCTTCTCCTTGTCAAAGGACTTCAGGATTCTTCTGGCACCGCCCGTAGCCCCGCGGATCGCGCCGGACACATAGTCGGGGAACTTCGGGATCTTCGGCATGGCGCCGAGGCCGAGCTTTTCGTCCGCCTTTGCGGCCAAGTCCACCACATCCGCGAAACCGTCCAGGAGGTCCAGGGCGTCGCGCGGGTCCGGCAGGTCTTTGTAGTACCGATCATCCAGCGCCTCGGGGAGATCTTCCGTCATGAAATCTATCAGATCTTCAAAGAAGTCGAACATGTCGCCGTAGTCCCACTCGCCGCAGGGCGAGAGGCACAGGCCCAGGGGGTCGACGGCGTTGACCGGGTCGTTCTTGACGTACGCGTACAGGTTGAAGTCCCCGCCGAGGAACAGGATCGGGTCCTTGCTGAGCCACCGGCCGGCCTCCGGGTCGTACTCCCTGGCCCCGAAGTGGACGAGCCCGGTGTCCGGGTCGTACAGCCCGCCCGCGAACCCGAACGGCTGGAACCCGGGGTTGGTGTCGCGCTCGACCACGCCGAACGCGTCGTAGTCGAGCCGCTGCACAACCGAGCCGTCCGCCGCGTCGAGCACCAGGCGCACGCTGCCCAGGTGGTCGGCCACGATGCGGTAGGTGCGGCCGCCCTTCTCCAGGTACTCGGGCACGGGGGCCCCCTCCCCGTACACGAACCGGGAAGCCACGGCCCCGGCGCCGTCCAGTTCCGCCACGATCCGGTACGCACCCCGGTACACGTACCCCTGTTCCAGGACGCCGTCGCGCTTTTTGGCGACCCGGCGGCCCAGCCCGTCCAGCACGTACCCGATCTCGGTGCCGTCGGCCAGGGTGACCGCGCGCAGGTAGTTGCGGGCGCCGAACGCGTAGGTGGTGGTCTCCCCGCCCGCCACCCGGGTCGCCCGGTTGCCGGCCGGGTCATAGGTGTACGCGGTGCCCCCGTATCCGGCAACCTGGTCCTGGTCGTTGATGGTCGTGGCCTGGGTCACGGCGCCGCCCCGGTCGGTGAGGCTCGTGCGGTTGCCGTTGGCGTCGTAGGTGTAGGCGTAGCGGTAGGTCACGGTGGCGCCGTCGCCCTCGGTCACCTCCAGCAACCGCCCCCGGTCGTCGTAGGCGTACCCGTAGGCGACGGCCGCCCCACCGTCGATCCGCTCGGTCTTCTCCACGATGCGGCCGAGCTTGTCGCGCACGTAGGACGCGAAGTACTTCTCCTGGCCCGACGCCGTCACGGTGACCTGGCTGAGTTCCCCGAACGCGTTGTACTCCCTGGCCGTGGCCACCACGCCCAGGGTCGTGGCCGTCACCAGGCCGCTCGCCGGGTCGCGGGTGTAGGCGAGGGCCCCGGCCGATGTCAGCAGCTTGTCGTCGTCGTAAGCGTAGCTGGCGGGCCAGGACGCCAGGCCCACCACCAGGGTCTCGGTGCTCAGGGCGAAGTCGTTGTCGTAGGCCAGGTTCACCGTGGCATCGAACGGCCCGGTGATCCCCTGGGCGGTGAGCAGGCTGCCGTCGCGGTCGAATCCCAGGGTGACCCCGCCGCCCGCGGCGTCGGTGGCGATGGACGCCACCTGGCCGTTGGCCGCGTACGCCAGGGTGATCGCGCCGTGGTCCGGGGTGGTCACCCGGGTCAACTGGCCCGTGCCGGCGTCGTAGCTGAACCCGATCACCTCCCCGCCCGGCTGGGTGATCGCCGTGACCTGGCGGTCGGGGTTGTAGGTGAAGGCGGCGCCCCCGGCGCCCCCCGGCGGGTCGTAGCGGGTGGGCATGCCCACCGCGTCGTACCCGAAGTCGTGGGCGGGCTTGCCCGGGGGGGTCACGGCGGTGACCTGGCCCACGGCGTCGTGGGCCAGCGCGGCCTGGGCTCCGCCCGGGTAGGTGATGCCGGTGATCCGCCCCGCGTCGTCCCACACCAGCCCCAGGGTGCTGCCCAGGGGATCGGTGACCAGGGCCAGCCGCCCGTCCAGGCCGTAGGCCAGGGTGTGGGTGCGGGCGTCGTCCCCCGCGCCCACGGTGAACGCGGTGATCCGGCCCCGGGCGTCGTAGGCGGCCGTGCGGGAAGCCAGGCCCGGGGCCTGGGAAGCCACCACCCGGCCGGCCTCGTCGATGGTACTCGTGGTGGTCCGTCCCACCGGGCTGGTATGGGTGAGCCGGCGCTCGGCAGCGTCGTACGCGGTGGTGGCGACCCGGCCGTTCACGTCGAGGGTGGTGGTCAGCGTGACAACGGACAGGGGGTCCCCCGGTTCCGCCAGGGTGGCGGACAGGGTGCGCCCCACCGCCATCTCCAGTCCCCCAGGGGTGGTCACGGCCAGGCTCTCCACCTGCGGCGTATCCAGGCCCCAGCGGGGGTCGCGGCCGAGCACCGTGACGGTCTCGGTGCCGTCGCCGTAGCGCACGGTGGTGGTGCCGTCCGGCTCCTTTTCGGTGCGCTTGACCGTGCCGTCCACGTAGGTCTTTTGCAGATGCTTTGCCCCGTCCGGCAGGCGTTCGATCTGTTGGACGGTCTGATACCCGCTCGCCGTGGTCTTGGTGACCCGGCGGCCGTTGTCCTGCAGGGTGAGTTCCAGCGCCTTGGATCCCCCGGCTGGGTCTTCCGCCCGGACCAGCCGGTTCCGCTCGTCGTAGGTGTACGTGAACTCGAACCCCAGGGCATCGGTGTAGCCGATCAGCAACCCCTGCTGCCCGTAGGTGAACCGGGTGGTCGCCCCGGACGGGTCCGTCACCTCGGCCAGGTAGCCGTCCGCGTCCATCTCCAGTTCGGTGCGGTCCCCGTCGGGGCCCACGATCGCCAGGGCCGTGCCGTCGGCGGCCCGCTCGATGGTGGTCACGTTGCCGTCACCGTCGGTGATCGCCACCAGGTAGCCTGCGTCGTCGTAACTGAATGTGTACAACACCTCGTGGGTCAGGCCGTGGAGCGTGGCCAGGTGCCGGCCGTCTTCGTCGAACCGGTAGTACTCCCGGCCGTTCGCCGAGGGCACCAGGAATTCCCCGGTGGCGACCCCCGGTATCGAAAACGTCACCCGGACGAGCTTGTCGTCGTCGCGCTCGGGGATCACCACGCTTTTGTCCGGGGCCACGGCCACGTCGAACGGCGCGTCCAGGTGCACCCGCCGGGGCCGGAGGGCGTCCTCCCGGTCGCCGCCGCCGGCCAGGGTGGTGATGATCCCATTCGGGGCCACCTGCCGGATGTAACCCCCGCGCACCCCGACCGTGGCGATGTAAAACCGGCCCTCCTGGTCCACGGCCACACCAAAGGGCGCTTCGATCTGGGCGTCGATGGCACGGCCGCCGTCGCCGCTGTGCCCCCGGTTTCCGGTCCCCGCCACCACAGCGAAACGCCCGTCGGTGTATACCTTGAGAATCCGGTAGTTGTCGGTGTCGGCGACAAAGAGGCAGCCATCGGGGCCGACCGCCACGTCGCGGGGGTTGTGCAACACTGCGTCCGTGGCGAACTCGCCCCCCTCGACCACCGCCCCACCGGCCACGGTGGAGATGGTGCCATCGGGCCCGATGCGGCGAATCCGGTTCGCGCCCGTCTCGGCCACGTACAGGCTGCCGTCCGGGCCGAACGCCAGGCCCGAGGGTAAGCAGATGTTCGCCTCCGCGGCCGGTCCACCGTCGCCTCCGGTGGTGCAACCGCCGCCCGGGCCGGAGCCGGTGCCGGCGAACACCGAGACCACGCCGTCGGGGGCCTTGCGCCGGATGCGATGGCCCCAGGCTTCGGCGATGTAGATGCTGCCGTCCTCGCCCACGGCGACGCCCTGGGGGCTCTCCAAGCCGAACAGGGGAGCCTGGGCGAACACGGTGGAGACGGTGCCGTCAGGATCCACCCGGCGGATCACGTTGTTCACCGTGTCGGCGATCAACACGCTTCCGTCTGCAGTGGTGGCCACCGCGTGGGGCGCCCGGAACGTGGCCCCGGTTGCCGGGCCCCCGTCCCCGTCGTAGCCGGCTTCGCCGGTGCCGGCGTAGGGCTCCAGCACAGAACCATTTTCCCAATCGACCGTTCGGCGGGTGCCGTCCCCCAGCTCCAGGACCCGCCCCTTGAGGTCGTAGTTGTGCACGGGGCTGAGGCTCCAGCCGCCGAGTTTGAGCAGGTCCTTCTGGGCGTACGGGTACAGCGCCACTGTGTATTTCTGTACAGTGCGGATCTCGCCCCGGGCCTCGTCCGCGTATACCGCTGTCCACCTCGACTCGGGGATCTGCAGAAAAGCCTGCTCGAACTCGGCGGGTACGGCGTAGTACACCGCGTCGTAAAAATAGCTGATCGTGACGAGCCCCCATGTCGTCCCCTGGGGGGGGCGGCCCAGCCAGTCCAGCTGGTCCCACTGGAACCGCTGGGTGATCCTCGACAGGTCGCCATCGGTGGCGCGCCAGGTCCAAACGGCGGAACCCTTGCCTGCTATTTGTACCGCGAGTTGAACCCTCTTGAGGCTGGCCGGCACGGTCGGGCCGGTCACCGGGATGTCCGCCGTGAACGCGGCCAACTCGCCCCGCACCCGGTCGCTGCGGTAGTTCAGGGTGACCGGGGTGCCGACCACCGGCACGGTCTCGCGCAGCACCTGGTTCTGGCACTCGATGATGGACGAGCCGGTGTCCGTGCAGGGGTCGTCCTCCTGATCGGAAGGGGGGTGCCGGAATCCCGAAAGGGGCTGGTTGGGCGCCACGGCATCGTCCGGCGGGCCGTAGGGCCAGTTGCAGTCCCACGGCGTGAAGTGGGGCAGGGGCACCCGCCACAGCACCTGGTCCGGGCCGTACAGGGCCGCCAGCTCGGCGCGCTCGGCGTCGGTCACGCCCAGGGCGGCCAGGGTGGCCGCGTCGTCGGCCGCGCCGTCGCCGTCGGTGTCCAACTCGGCCAAGCCGTCTGCCTGCCCCAGCACCTGCACCACCCGGCCGTTGTCCGACGGGACCCAGCGGGCCAGGTCCGGGTCGTAGTAGCCCGCGGGCACCGCGCTGCCCACGGGGAACCCGATGATGTCCTCCACGTAGTGGATCACGGGTTCGCTGAACGACACCCGGGTGGCGCCGGCGGCCAGGGCCTCGTCCGCGGTGTACTCCAGGGCGTAGGTGTAGCCGCTGGTGGGGGGCAGCTCGGCGGGCATCGCCGCGGGGCCCGAGTCGCCCACGGTGTACTCGGTGGCCCGCACGTGGAGCGCGTCCAGGGGCCGGGTGGTGCCGTCGGGCAGCACCATCTCGGCGGCGACGCCGTCGGGCACGAGCAGGGTGGCCGTGCGGGTGCCCGAGGCGTCGGTCTCCGGGCTGCCGCGCACCACCTTCATGCCGGGGGTTGACAGATCGACCTCGGTGACCGCGTCGTCCAGGGGGATCAAGACCAGGTCGGGGAGCACCGCGAACGCGTTCCACCCCACGTCCACCCGCCGGTGGGCGGGCAGGAGCCCGTCCTTCTGGAACGCGACCACCAGGGAGCCGCCGCCGTTCACGGCCAGCACGTACCTGCCGTCGGCACGGCTCAGGGTCTGGCCCAGTTCGGGGTGGCCGTGGACCGACACCATCACCCCGGGCACGGGCTCGCCGTCCCGGCCGATCACCCGGCCCCGCACGGCCGCGGCCCGGCGCTTTTCGATGGTGCCCGGGGCCACGCCGGTCTGGATCGGGTCGTCCCCCGTGTACAGGAACGCGGTGGACGCCAGGAACGAAGTGGCCACCGTGGGGTCGAGGTCGGGCGCCACGTCGGCCGGGTCGGGGGGCAGGTCCGGGGCGCCGTTGTCCACGGTCACCGACACGGCGGCCTCGGCGGTGTTGCCGGCGGCGTCGGTGGCCACGGCGCGCAGCTCCAGGGCGCCGCCCGCGAACGCGGTGGTGTCCACGGTCCACGCGTAGGGCCCGGACTGGAGCGAGCCGAAAAGGCTCCCGCCCGCGTACAGGTCCACGCTGGCGATGCCCCCGTCGTCCGTGGCCGACACCTGGACCGACACGCTGCCCGACACCGTGGCGCCGCCTGCGGGCGTGGTGAACGCCACTTCGGGAGCGGTGTTGTCCACGGTCACCGACACGGCGGCCTCGGCGGTGTTGCCGGCGGCGTCCCACGCCGTGGCGCGGACCGCGTGCTGGCCGTCGCCGGCTGCCGCCGTGTCCCAGGTGGCCTCGTACGGCGCCCCGGTGAGGGTCTGGAGGGCGGTCCCGTCCACCGACAGTTCCACCCTGGCCACGCCCACGTCGTCGTTTGCCTCGGCCCGGATCTGCACCTGGCCGGACAGGACGGCGCCGCTGGCCGGGGCCTGGAGGGTCACGGAAGGGGGTGTTTCGTCCGCCGACCCGTTGTTGCCCCCCCCGCTGCCGCCGGTGCTGCAGCCTGCCGCCAGGACGGCCGCACAGACGACAAGGGTGGCCCAGGGGCGTTGCTGGCGTTGCCGGTCTGTCGTGGAAGCGCTTTTCATCAGGCCACCCCTTTCCGTTATTCCGTGAAAGAATGTTTCCAAAGCCGAGAAAAGGCTGCTTAGAATTAAGGGTAGAACTAGCCTTGGGTCTTGGAGATGTCAACCGCATGTACGAAAATCGGGCGACTTTTCGGGTGGCCGGGGCTTGGTGTTCGGGGAGGGGCGGGGCCGGGCGGCGGGAGAAACGGCTCCGGATCCGCTACGGGCCCGGCAACACGTACGCGTACACGGCCACGAAGTGGCTCGCGCTGCCCGCGAGGACGAGCAGGTGGAACAGCGCGTGGTTGAAACGGACCCGATCCACCGCGTACAGGGCTGCGCCGGCGGTGTACGCCAGCCCGCCGGCCACCACCCACGCCAGGCCGGCCGGGGGCAGGGCCCGGACCAGGGGCCGGAACGCGAACACGATCATCCAGCCCATGAACAGGTACATCGCGGTGGAGAGCCGGTCGTACCGGCCGGTGAAGAACAGCTTCAGGACGATGCCGGCTGCAGCCAGGGCCCAGGACGCGGCCAGGAGCACCCAGCCCGTGGGTTTCGGGAGCACCAGGACCGCGAACGGGGTGTAGGTGCCCGCGATCAGGACGTAGATAGCGGCGTGGTCGGCCACCCGGAGCCGCCTGCGGACCGCCGGGGCCGTGGCCCGGTGGTACAGGGTGGACACCGTGTACAGGGCGACCAGGCTCGCCCCGAACACCCCGCCGGCCACCAGGTGCCACGCGGTGCCGTACCGGGCCGCTCGAACCACCAGGACCACGGCGGCCACGAGGCCCAGGACCCCGCCGGCCAGGTGGGACGCGACGTTGACGCGCTCCTCGAGGGGCGGGTATCGCTTCGGGGTCGGGGGAGCGTTCATCTTCGTTCAGTGCTTTTCCGGGACGTTCCCCGGGGGCCGGGCCAAGGTGCCGAGCGTCTTCAGGGTGGCAACCGCCGGCCGGCTACTCCCCACCCCCCACGAACCGCATGGTGCCGGTGTCGTACTTCAGCAGCAGCACCAAGTCCCCGCCGTGGAGCATCCACGACTGAACCCTGGCGAGGTCCTCGAGAAACGGTCTGTCCAGGGAGTCGGGCGGGCACAGCGCCCGGGTGGCTGGCCCCAACTCGATCGACAGGTGCGATCCGTCCACCCGGTACCTGCCCCGGCCCCGGTTGCAGTCGGCCCGCACGGCCACGGTACCGTCCGGCGCGAGGGTGAGGACGTACCGGTCGGGTTCGGGCGCGTCCACCTGCGAGTCGTCGTTGTACCGGCTGCCAGCCCACTGCCACGGGACGCCCAGGATCGCAGCGGGGCCGGGTTGTCCCCCGGCCGGGGCCGGCGGCGCGGCAGCCACCGCCAGGAGGGCAAGGACGACGAGGGAGTAGATTGCGGATGCTCGCATGGAACGCCCCAAGGCAGAGGGGAACCGGTTCGCCCGAAGTGTACAGCGGAACGGGCCGGTGACCAGTCCCGGGCCACTGGCT
>JAJRUI010000066.1 GCA_024277875.1 Deferrisomatales bacterium | reverse complement strand
TGCACCCCCGGGAGGTGGTGGGACGGCGGTGCTACGAGGTCCTGTACCGCCGGGACGAGCCGTGCGAAGGCTGTCCCCTGCCCAGGGTGTTCGCCACCGGGGAGCAGGTGGCGCAGGAGCAGGAGTTGCGCCGGGGGAACCGGGTGTTCGCGTTCCGGGCGTACCCCCTGAAGACCCCGGACGGCGAGGTGTACGCGGCCGTGTCCTACGCGCGGGACGTGACCCGGGAACGGACCCTGACCCAGACCCTGGAGCAGCACGAGAAACTGGTGACCCTGGGCCAGATCGCCGCGGGCATCGCCCACGAGATCAACAACCCGCTGACCGCGGTCTCTTCCTACAGCCAGCTGATGCTCCTGCGGCTGAAGGACCCGAAGAGCATCGAGAGCGCCCGCAGGATCCAGGACGGCATCGACCGGATCCACCGCCTCGTCCGGAACCTGATGAGCTTCGTGCGGCCGGACCGGGAGGACTTCTACCCCCTGGACCTGAACGAGATGGTCGCCGACGTCCTGTCGTTCAGCCGGTACGAGATCACCCGGGGGCAGACCCGCCTGGTGGAGGACCTGGCACCGGCGCTGCCCAGGGTGCTCGGCTCCAAGGAGCAACTCGAGCACGTGCTGGTGAACCTGCTGACCAACGCGCGCGACGCGGTGGCCGGCCGGGGCACCATCCGGGTCGAGACCCGTTCCGAAAACGGGTCGGTGTACCTCCGGGTGACCGACGACGGGGTGGGCATCGAGCCGGAGCGGCTCGAAAAGGTTTTCGAGCCATTCTACACGACCAAACCGGCCGGCCAGGGCACCGGGCTGGGCCTGTTCATCGCGGCCGGGATCACCCAGAAACACGGCGGGGAACTGGGGGTGGACAGCGCCCCGGGCCAGGGCACGTCCGTCACCCTGTGCCTGCCCGCCTTTTCGGATTGAGGGTTCCCATGGAAAGCAACCCGCCCGCGGACACCCGGGCACGAATCCTCGTCGCGGACGACGAGGCCGACATCACCATGGTGCTGGGCGACCTGCTCGAAGAGCAGGGGTACGCCGTGGACACTGCTGCCGACGGCGCCGAGGCGTGGGAGCGCTCCCAGCAGGAGCCGTTCGACGTGATCATCACCGACCTGAAGATGCCGAACATGGGCGGCCTGGACCTGCTCCGCAAGGTCCGGGAGGCGGGCCAGCGGGCAGTGGTGATCATCATGACCGGGTTCGCAACGGTCGAGACGGCGATCGAAGCCCTCAAGGTGGGCGCCTACGACTACGTGCTCAAACCGTTCAAGGTGGGCGAACTGCTCCTGGTGGTGGAGCGGGCCGTGGAAAAGCTGCGCCTGGAGGACGAAAACCTCCACCTCCGGGAACAGATCACCCTGCTCCGGCTGAGCGAAGCGGTGGCGTCGAGCCTGTCGGTGGACGAGGTGTTGTCGATCGTGGGCGAGGCCGCCCTGACCGAGGTCCAGGCCGACGCGATCGAACTGTGGTTCCGCCCGCCCGGAGCGGCCGCGTTCACCCGAAGGATGGGCGTGGACAGGGACGGAGAGCTGACGCCGGTGCTGGCCAACATGGGCACCCTCGAGGCGTCCCTGGACGGAAGACCCCACCTCCAGGTCCAGGGAGACGACCTGCTCCCCCTGCTCAGCGACGAGGCCCGGGACCGGATCCAGTCCCTGCTGACCGTGCCCCTGAGGCGGGGAGGCCAGCTGCTGGGCATCCTGAACGCCTACTCCCGGCGGGGGCGAAACGCGTTCCGCCCCCGGGACGAGAAGGCCCTGATCGTGCTGGGGGACCGGGCGGCCACCAGCCTGGAGAACGCCCTGCTGTACGCGGACCTGGAGAACACCTTCCGGGAGACGATCCAGGGGTTTGCCCACGCGATCGAGGCCAAGGACGCGTACACCCACGGCCACTCCGAGAACGTGACCCGGTTGTGCGACGGCGCCGCCCGGGCCATGGGGCTGGACGGCGAGTTCCGGGACGCCCTGCGCCAGGCCGGCCTCCTGCACGACATCGGCAAGATCGGCATCCCCAGCTCGATCCTGAACAAACCGGGCAAGCTGACCCCCGAGGAGTACGAGGCGATCAAGGGGCACCCGGCCATGGGCCAGCGAATCCTCGACCCGATCTCGTTTCTGCGCGAGGTGGTGCCGGTGGTGTACCACCACCACGAACGGTTCGACGGGACTGGGTACCCCACCGGCCTTGGTGGCGCCGAGATCCCCCTGGCCAGCCGGCTGATGGCCGTGGCCGACACCTACGACGCGATGACCAGCGACCGGGCGTACCGGCGGGGGCTGTCCCACAAAGAGGCGGTGGCCGAGCTGCGCCGGTGCGCGGGCACCCAGTTCGATCCCGAGTGCGTGGACGCGTTCCTCGAAGCGTTCGGGGACGGGACCGGCGAGTCGTGACCCCCCGGTTCTGGCAGCTGCTGGCCAGCGGGTTCGGCGCGGGCCGGGTTCCCCGGGCGCCGGGTACGGCCGGCACCCTGGCGGCCGTGCCCGCCGTCTGGCTGCTGGCGTACCTGCCCCCCGCGGTCCACGCCGTGGTCCTCCTGGCCACGCTGCCCGCGGCCGCGTGGGTGTGCGGACGGGCGGCCCGGGACGAACCGGGCCGCGATCCCGGCTGGATCGTGCTGGACGAGATGGTGGGCTACGGGTTCGCCGTGGCGCTGCTCCCCCCCACTGCGACCGTGCTCGCAGCCGGTTTTCTCCTGTTCCGCGCGTTTGATATACTCAAGCCTCCGCCGATCCGGTGGCTCGACCGGCACCTCCACGGCGGGTGGGGGATCCTGCTGGACGACGTGGCCGCCGGCCTCGCCGCCCGGCTCGTCCTCGAACTCGCACACCGGGCCGGGTGGCTGTAGCCGCCGGTCGGGACGACGGAGGTTCCGGGGAAGGCGGCCCCGGCGGCCGGCCCGCTCCTCCCCTTGAGTCCGCGAGGCCCTGTGAACCCCCGAGACCCAGAAGACAGGCTGGCCGTGGCCCTGACCCCGGGAGGCGGCCCGGTGGCCGTGGCCGAGTCGTGCACCGGCGGGCTCGTCGCCCACCGGATCACCCGGGTCCCGGGGTGCTCGGCCTACTTCGACCGGGGGGTGGTGACCTATTCGAACCGGGCCAAGACCGAGCTGCTGGGGGTTCCGCCCCGGGTGTTCGCGACCGACGGAGCGGTGTCCGAGGCGTGCGCCCGGGCCATGCTCGAAGGCCTGTTCCGGCGCTCCCCGGCCGCGCTGGGCGCGGCCGTGACCGGCATCGCCGGCCCGGACGGGGGCACCCCGGCCAAGCCGGTGGGAACGGTGTGGCTGGCCTGGGGCCGGCCGGGCCGGATCCGGGCCGAGCGGGTGCAGCTGGCCGGGTCGCGGGCCGAGATCCAGCAGGCCGCGGCCGCCGCGGTGCTCGAACGGCTGGCCGCCCTGGCCGAGGAGGGGACCGGCCCGTGAAGCCGGTGCGTTGCTTTTTGGCCGCGCCCCTGCCAGGGCCGGTGCGGGAAGACCTGGGACGGGTCCAGCAGCGCCTGGACCGCGCCGGCGTCCGGGCCCGGTGGGTCCGGCCCGACCGGATGCACCTGACCGTGCGGTTCCTGGGAGAGCTGGAATCCGACCGGTTCGCCGCGGTGCTCGACGCCCTCACAGCCCCCCTGGAGGTCCGGGGGCCGCTCCGGCTCGCCCCCGACGGGCTCGGCGCGTTTCCCTCTCCGGCCCGCGCCCGGGTGGTGTGGGCGGGCTTCACGGGGGACCGATCGGCCCTGGCCCGGGCCGCTCTGGAGGTGGAGGCCCGGCTCGAGCCCCTGGGGCTGCCCCGGGAGCGCCGGCCGCTGCGGCCCCACCTGACCCTGGGCCGGTTCCGGGTGCCCCCGCCCCGGGGGATCGGCGCCGCCGTGGAAGCGGTCGGGCCGTACCGGGGCCCCGGGTTTGCCGTGACCGAATTCGTGTGCTACGAGAGCCGGCTACACCCGACCGGCCCCGAATACATCCCCCGCGGCGCCGTGGCGCTCGGCTGACCCGGCCGGCCGCGGGACTTCGACGAGGAGCAGCAGAACCATGCCCAACGACCGCCAGCAGGCTGTCAAGATCGCCATCGGACAGATCGAAAAGCAGTACGGCAAGGGCGCGATCATGCGCCTGGGAGAGACGGGCCCGGCCCAGGGCGTGGAGGTGATCCCGTCCGGCACCCCGTCCCTGGACATCGCCCTCGGGATCGGGGGCTATCCCCGGGGCCGGGTGGTCGAGATCTACGGCCCGGAGTCGTCGGGCAAGACCACCCTGGCCCTGCACGCCGTGGCCGAGGCGCAGAAACTGGGAGGCATCGCCGCGTTCATCGACGCCGAACACGCCCTGGACGTCACCTACGCCCGGCGGCTGGGCGTGGACGTGGACGACCTGCTGGTGTCCCAGCCCGACACGGGGGAGCAGGCCCTGGAGATCACCGAACTGCTCGTGCGCAGTGGCGCCGTGGACATCGTGGTGGTGGACTCGGTGGCCGCCCTGGTGCCCCGGGCCGAGATCGAGGGCGAGATGGGCGACAGCCACGTGGGGCTCCAGGCGCGGCTGATGAGCCAGGCCCTGCGCAAGCTCACGGCCACGATCTCCAAGTCCCGCACCCTGGTGGTGTTCATCAACCAGATCCGGATGAAGATCGGGGTGATGTTCGGCAACCCCGAGACCACCACCGGCGGCAACGCCCTCAAGTTCTACTCGTCGGTGCGCCTGGACGTGCGCCGGATCGGCGCCATCAAGGACGGCGACCAGGTGGTGGGCAACCGCACCCGGGTCACCGTGGTGAAGAACAAGGTGGCGCCCCCGTTCCGGAAGATCGAGTTCGACATCCTGTACAACGAGGGGGTGAGCCGGGTGGGAGACGTGCTGGACCTGGCCGTTCAGCACGACATCGTGGACAAGCGGGGGTCGTGGTACGTGTACGGCGACACCCGCATCGGCCAGGGCCGGGAGAACGTGCGCACGTTCCTGCGGGAGAACCCGGACCTCCTCGGGGAGATCGAGGCCCGGGTGCTCCAGGCCGTGGGGCTCGAACCCAACACCGGGACCGACCGGACCGACGGCTGAGCTATCAGGATGCGGAAAACCCCTTCCGTGGGGCGCGCAGCCGGTTGGTTTTTCCGCAACCTGCTAGCGCCCTAGCGGAAGTTACCGGGAAAGGGGGAGGGATGGAACTCAACGAGATTCTCCGGGTCGCGTCCAGCGCGCAGGCCTCCGACATCCACCTGAAGGCCGGGCTGCCCCCGATCTTCCGGCGGGACAGCCAGCTGTTCCCGTACAAGGAGGCCGGACGTCTCACCCCCCAACTCCTCAGCCAGATGTCCCAGCAGATCATGACCCCGGCCCAGCGGGACCTGTTCGAGCGGGACCACGAGATCGACATGGGCTACGGGGTGCCGGGTCTCGGGCGGTTCCGCCTGAACGTGTTCCAGCAACGGGGCACCGTGGGCATGGTGTTCCGGGTGATCCCCACCGAGATCAAGTCGATCCGCCAGCTCGACCTGCCCAAGGTGGTGGAGGAGATCGCCCTGGAGGCCCGGGGCCTGATCCTGGTCACCGGCACCACCGGGTCCGGCAAGTCCACCACCCTGGCGTCCATGATCGACTACATCAACCAGAAGAAGACGTGCCACATCATCACCATCGAAGACCCGATCGAGTTCCTCCACCGGGACAAGAAGTCGGTGATCAACCAGCGGGAGGTGGGGTTCGACACCCTGAGCTTCTCCGGGGCCCTCAAGAGCGCCCTGCGCCAGGACCCCGACGTGATCCTGGTGGGCGAGATGCGCGACTTCGAGACGATCGAGACCGCGCTGGTCGCGGCAGAGACCGGCCACCTGGTGCTCTCGACCCTGCACACCGTGGACGCGGCCGAGACGATCAACCGGATCATCTCGGTGTTCCCGCCGTACCAGCAAAAACAGGTGCGGCTGCAGCTCGCCAGCATCGTGCGCGGCATCATCAGCCAGCGGCTGGTGCCCCGGGCCGACGGCAAGGGCCGGGTGCCCGCGGTGGAGGTGCTGGTGGCCACCGCCCGGATCCGCGAGTGCATCGAGATCGCCGAGAAGACCAAGGAGATCCGCCAGGCCATCGCCGAGGGGTTCACCACCTACGGCATGCAGACGTTCGACCAGTCGCTGATGACCCTGTTGCGGAGCAACCGGGTCACCTACAAGGAAGCCCTGCGCCAGGCCACCAACCCCGACGACTTCGCCCTCAAGATGTCGGGCATCAGCTCCACCAGCGATGCCCGGTGGGAGGACCCCCAGGCCGGCGGCGGAGACGACGACATGAAGATCGAGCGGTTCTGACCCCCCCCGGCGGCCGCTGCGGGCCGACCCCCCCGAGGAGCAGACGATGACCGGCAGCGAGATCCGAAAGCGGTTTCTCGAGTACTTCCAGCAGCGGGGCCACCGGGTGGTGGCAAGCGCCCCCCTGGTGCCCCAGAACGACCCGACCCTGCTGTTCACCAACGCGGGCATGGTCCAGTTCAAGGATGTGTTCACCGGCCAGGAGACCCGGGACTACCGCCGGGCCGCCACCTGCCAGAAGTGCCTGCGGGTGTCGGGCAAGCACAACGACCTGGAGAACGTGGGTCGTACGGCCCGGCACCACACGTTCTTCGAGATGCTCGGCAACTTCTCGTTCGGCGACTACTTCAAGCGCGACGCGATCCGGTACGGGTGGGAGTTCCTCACCGGCGAAATGGGGCTGGACCCCGACCGGCTGTGGGTCACCATCTACGAGGACGACGACGAGGCCCGGGACCTGTGGCTGGCCGAGACGCCCGTGCCGGGCGGGCGGATCATCCGGTGCGGCGAGAAGGACAACTTCTGGGCCATGGGCGACACCGGTCCGTGCGGGCCGTGCAGCGAGATCCACTACGACCAGGGCCCGGGCAAGTACCCGTGCCCCGACCCGGACGCGTGCGGCCCCGAGTGCGACTGCGACCGGTACCTGGAGTTGTGGAACCTGGTGTTCATGCAGTACGAGCGGGCGGCCGACGGCACCATGACCCCCCTGCCCAAGCCCAGCATCGACACGGGCATGGGCCTGGAGCGGGTCGCGGCCGTGGTGGCCGGGGCCCCCACCAACTACGACACCGACCTGTTCCGTCCCCTGATCGACCACACGGCCGAGCTGGCCGGCGTGCGCTACGGCGCCGACCCGGACCACGACGTGAGCCTGCGGGTGGTGGCCGACCACATCCGGGCCACCACGTTCCTGATCGGCGACGGCGTGCTCCCGGGCAACGAGGGCCGGGGCTACGTGCTGCGGCGGATCATGCGCCGGGCCATGCGCCACGGCCGCCTGCTCGGGTTCGACCAGCCGTTCTTCCACAAGGTGTCCGCCACCGTGGTGGACCGGATGGAGGCGAGCTACCCCGAACTGCGGGACAAGCGGGCGTACATCGACAAGGTGATCCTCCACGAGGAGGAGCGGTTCAGCCGCACCCTGGACAGGGGGCTGGACCTGCTGGAGCAGGCAGTCCAACGAGTCGAGGAGGCCGGGGGGAACCGGTTGCCCGGCGCGGTCGCGTTCCGGCTGTACGACACGTTCGGGTTCCCCCTGGACCTCACCGCGGACATCGTGAGGGGGCGGGGCCTCGCCGTGGACGAGGACGGATTCGCCGCCGCCATGGACGCCCAGCGCGAGAAGGCCCGGGCCGCGTGGAAGGGCTCGGGAGAGGAGGCCGTGTCCGGGGTGTACCAGGAGCTGCGCCAGGCCGGGATCGAGACCCGGTTCGCCGGGTACGAGACCCTCGAGACCCGGTCCACGGTGCTCGCCCTGGTCCGGGACGGCGTCCGGGTGGCCGAGGCCGGCCCGGACGAGACCGTGGAGGTGGTCCTGGATCAGACCCCGTTCTACGGCGAGAGCGGCGGCCAGCTGGGGGACACCGGCAGCCTGGCCGGGGACGGGTTCCACGTGAAGGTCGACACCGCCACCCGGCCGGTGGACGGCCTGATCGCCATGCGGGGCACGGTGGTGCGGGGCCGGGTGCGCGAGGGCGACGCGGCCGAGGCCCGGGTCGAAGCCGGCGCCCGGTTCGCCACGGCCCAGAACCACTCGGCCACCCACCTGCTCCAGGCGGCGCTGCGGCAGGTGCTGGGCGACCACGTCAAGCAGGCCGGCTCCCTGGTGGGGCCCGACCGGCTCCGGTTCGACTTCACCCACTTCTCGCCGGTCACCCGGGAGGAGCTGCGCCGGGTCGAGGACCTGGTGAACGGGTGGATCCAGGAGAACCACCCGGTGGCCGTGACCGAGGAGTCGTTCGAGGACGCCCAGGACCAGGGGGTAACCGCCCTGTTCGGCGAGAAGTACGCCGACGTGGTGCGGGTAGTGCGGATGGGCGGGGTGTCGGCCGAACTGTGCGGCGGCACCCACGCAGCCCGCACGGGGGACGTGGGCCTGTTCAAGATCCTGTCCGAGGCCGGGGTGGCCGCCGGCGTGCGCCGCATCGAGGCGGCCACCGGCGGCCGGGCGCTGGCGTGGGTGCACCGGATCGAGGACGAACTCCACGAAGTGGCCAGCCTGACCAGGGCGGCGCCGGACGAGGCGGCCGGCCGGGTGCGCCGGCTGCTGGAGCGCACCCGGGAGCTGGAGCGGGAGCTGTCGGCCCTGCGCAGCCAGCTGGCGTCGGGCGCGGCCCGGGACGTGCTGTCCCAGGCCCGGGAGATCGACGGGATCCGGGTGCTGTCCACCCGGGTGCCGGCCGACGGCCCCAAGGCGCTGCGGGAGTTCGCCGACGGCCTCCGGGACCGGCTCGGGTCCGGGGTGGTGGTGCTCGGGGCCGAGGCGGACGGCAAGGCCCTGCTGCTCGCGGCGGTCACCAAGGACTGCACCGGCCGGATCCGGGCCGGCGACCTGGTCCGGACCCTGGCCGGGATCGTGGGCGGCCGGGGCGGCGGCCGGCCCGACCTGGCCCAGGCCGGCGGGCCCGACCCGTCCCGGCTCGACGACGCCCTGGCAGCGGCCTACGCCGAGGTGGAACGGCTGCTGGGCGGGGGCGTTTGACAACCGGCCGGGCCGGAACTAGGTTCCGGGGGACGACCATCTCCACCGAGGACGAGGAGGCAGCCATGCTCGACATCGTGCGCAAGGCCGCGCTGGCCGGAATCGGCGCCCTCACCCTGACCGAGGAACGGGCCCGCCACCTGGTGGACGAGCTGGTGGACCAGGGCCGGATGAGCCGGGAGGAGGGCGAGAACCTGGTGCGGGACATGCTGGCCAAGACCGAGGCGTCCCGGGAGGAGTGGGAGACCCGGATCCGGGAGATGGTCCAGGAGGTGTTCCGCAAGATGGACCTGGTGCCCCGGGCAGACTTCGACGCCCTCGAGGCGCGGTACGAGGCCCTGGAGAAGCGCCTCGCCGACCTGGAGCGCCGGGAGCGGGACCGGGAGGAGGAGGTCCCCGCCTGAAGCGTCCCCGCCGGGAACGACGAACGACCCAACGGCCGCCGCGGGCTCACCCCCCGGCGGCCGTTCCTTCCACCGGCAACGGCTCCAGGGGCGGCACGCCGGGGAGCAGCCCGAGCCGGGCGGCCTCCCCGGCGAACCGCCGCAGCCCCTCCCGGTGCCACGCGGTGAGGTCGTAGGAGATCGTCTGCCAGTACGCGAGCAGGCCGTCCCGTCCCAGCCAGTCCGCCTCGGGCGCGGACCGGGCGTAGGCCGGGTAGCTGCGGTACGCCCGGTGGCGGGCGGCCACCAGGGCCCGGTAGAACCCGCGCACCGCGTCCGGGTCCCGGTCGAACGCGTCCCGCCGGCAGATCCACAGGGCAAACACGAACGGGGTGCCGGTGCGCGCCATCCACAGCTCGCCCAGGTCGAACGCAAGGGGCCACACGCCGGCCCGCGCCTCCCGCAAAGCCCGGTCGCCGATCCACAGCACCGCGTCGGCCCGGTCCGGCGCGGCCCCGTACCAGGGCCGCACGCCCAGGTGTCCCTCCAGGAGCACCCGCAGCAGCACCACCGAGGTGGCCGACGCCGGGGACAGGGCCACGGGCCGGCCGTCCAGGTCCTCCAGCGGCACCCGGCTCATGAGAAGCACCGACGCGACCGGCCCGATGGACGAGATCGACAGGTCCGGCAAGAACCCGTACCGGTCGGGGTGGGCCAGGTACTCCACGGACGACGACGGCGACAGGTCCACCCCGCCGGCCCTCAGGAGCCGGTTCAGCTCGGTGGGCACCCCCCGCACATAGGTCACGGCCGGGGCGAACGCGCCCTCCTCCAGCGCCCGGAACAGGGGCGTGCAGTTGGCGAACCCGATCCGGCCCACCCGCAGCGAGGCCGTCACCCCCCGGCCCCCAGCACCCGCTCGGCCCGAAGCAGGGCCACCACGGTCTTGGCGTCCCGCAGCTCGCCGGACGCGGCCCGGTCCACGGCCTGGTCGAACCCGACCCAGTGCACCTCGATCCGCTCGTCGGCGCCGTGGCGGGTGGGCACCCGCTCCAGGTCCCGGGCCAGGTACAGGTGCACCACCTCGTCGCAGAACCCGGGGGTGGGCAGCACCTGCCCGAGGCCGTCCCACCGGCCGGCCCGCACCCCGGCCTCCTCCTCCAGCTCCCGCCGGGCCGTGGCCTCCGGGGCCTCCCCGGGGTCCAGCTTGCCCGCGGGCACCTCCCAGATCCACCCGCCGGCCGCGTGGCGGAACTGGCGCACCAGGCACACCCGGCCGGCCCGATCCACGGCCACTGCGGCCGCGCCGCCGGGGTGGCGCACCACCTCCAGCGCCACCCGGCCGCCGCCGGGCAGGTCCACCGTCTCGATGCCCAGGTCCACCACCGGCCCCCGGTGCACCGGCCGGCGGGTGGACAGGTTCTTTTGCCGGGTGGTAGAGTTCATCGTCCCTTGATTCTCCCCATTCCGGCAGAGTACCCGCCCGCTTCCGGACCGGTCAACCCGACGACGCAGCCATCCCGATGAAGGCGTATCCGTCCCTGCGAGAGTTCGTCCACGCCCTGGAACGGGCCGGCGAACTCGTGCGCATCCCCGAGCCCCTGTCGCCCGAGCTCGAGATCCCGGCCGCGGCCGACCGGGTGATGAAGCTGCCCGGCGGCGGCAAGGCCCTGCTGTTCGAGAACCCGGCCGGCCACGACGTGCCGGTGCTGCTCAACGCGTTCGGCTCCCGGCGGCGGATGGCCCTGGCCCTGGGAGTGGACGACGTCACCGAGATCCCCCGGCGCCTGGACCGGCTGCTGAACCTGGCCCCGCCCCGGGGCGTGGCCGACCTGGTGCGGCTGCTGCCGGCCCTGGCCGACCTCAAGGGGGTCCCCCCCCGCCGGTACCGGGGCCAGCCGCCGTGCCAGGAGGTGGTGCTGCGGGGCGACGCGATCGACCTCGGCCGGCTGCCCGTGCTCACCTGCTGGCCCGGCGACGCCGGCCCGTTCGTGACCCTGCCGTGCGTGTTCACCCGGGACCCGGACACGGGCCGGCAGAACATGGGCCTGTACCGGCTCCAGGTGTACGACGCCCGCACCACGGGCATGCACTGGCACGTACACAAGGACGGCAGCCGGGCGCACCACGCCCTCCGGGCGGCGGGCCGGCGCACCGAGGTGGCCGTGGCCATCGGCACCGACCCGGTGGTCACCTACTGCGCCACCGCGCCCCTTCCCCCGGGCCTGGACGAGCTGCTGCTGGCCGGGTTCATCCGGGGCCGGGGGGTGGAGCTGGCCCAATGCCTCACCGTGGACCTGCGGGTGCCGGCCACGGCCGAGATCGTGATCGAGGGGTACGTGGAGCCGGACGAGATGCGGGTGGAGGGCCCGTTCGGCGACCACACCGGGTACTACTCGCCGGCCGAACCGTACCCGGTGCTGCACGTCACCGCGATCACCCACCGCAGGGACCCCCTGTACCTGACCACCGTGGTGGGCATCCCCCCCATGGAGGACGCGTGGATGGGGTGGGCCACCGAGCGGATCTTCACCCCCCTCCTGCGCACCCAGTTCCCCGAGGTGCGCGACATGCACCTGCCCGTGGAGGGGGTGTTCCACAATCTGGCCGTCCTGTCGGTGGACAAGCACTTCCCGATGCAGGCCCGGCGGCTGTTCCAGGGCCTGTGGGGCGCGGGCCAGATGGGGTTCACCAAGGTGCTCGTGGCCGTGGACCCGGACGTGGACGTGGCCGACCCGGCCGGCGCGGCCCGGGTCGTGCTCGACCGGCTCCGGCTCCCGGACGGCCTCGTCGTGACCGAGGGGGTGCTGGACGCCCTGGACCATGCCGGCATCCGGCCCCTGTGGGGGGGCAAGCTCGGGATCGACGCCACCCGCCCCCTGGCCGGGGAGCCCGGGTTCGGCGCCCCCCTGCCGCCCACCGAGCCCGAACCCGACGCCCGCGCCGTGGCGGCGCGCCTGGCCGACCGGTTCCCCGGGGTGAAGGACTGCCGGATCCCGGTTCCCGGCGCCCGGCTCACCCTGGCCCTGGTGGTCCTGGCCAAGACCCGCCCCGGCGAGGGCGCGGACGCGGCCCGGGCGTGCATGGAACAGCCAGGGATCGACGTGGCCGTGGCCGTGGAGGGAACGGCCGACGACCCCCTGTCCGTCCTCGCGTGGCGGGCCCTGGCCAGCGTGGACCCCGTGCGGGACCTGCGCGTGCACGGCGCCAAGGTGGCGATCGACGCCACGACAAAAGGCCCGGACGAGGGGTACGACCGGAACTGGCCGGCCGAGGTGGCCCATCCGCCCGGCGCCGTGGCCGCTGCCGGCGCGGTGCTGCGCCGGCACGGCCTGCTGCCCGAAGGAGACGACTAGACATGGCCGACAACAAGCACTTCCCCGTGGAGGACATCACCCTGGCCGGCGAACAGAACGCGTGCCAGACGGTGCAGGACCACCACCGGGCCAGCCGCCAGGAGCTGCCCGCCGTGGTGGACGCGGTGGTCGAGAGCTGCCGCACCGTGCCCCACATCGCCCACGTCGAATCGGCCCTGATCCCGTCCAAGGAGGAGGTCACTGCCCTCGTGGACGAGATGACGCGGATCGTGTTCCCGGGGTTCTTCGGCAAGCAGGAGCTGGACTGGCCCAGCCTGCCGTACCGGGTGGGCCAGGGCGTGACCGAACTGTTCGACCGCCTGAGCCTCCAGATCTCCCGGTCGATCCGCCACGAGTGCCGCCGTACCGAGAGCCTGTGCACCCACTGCCTCGACACCGGCCAGCGCCAGGCCCTGGCGTTTCTGCGCCGGCTCCCCGAGGTGCGGCAGCTCGTGTCCGGGGATGTGGTGGCCGCGTACCGGGGGGATCCGGCCGCCAAGAGCTACGACGAGATCGTGTTCTGCTACCCCGGCCTGTACGCGGTGGCCGTGTACCGGCTGGCCCACGTGCTGTACGAACTCGACGTGCCGGTGCTGCCCCGGATGATGACCGAGCACGCCCACAGCCTGACCGGGATCGACATCCACCCCGGCGCCACAATCGGCCGGGAGTTCTTCATCGACCACGGCACCGGCGTGGTGATCGGCGAGACCTGCCGGATCGGCGACCGGGTCACCCTGTACCAGGGGGTCACCCTGGGGGCCCTGTCGTTCGTGCGGGACGAGAGCGGCGGCCTCGTCCGGGGCACCAAGCGCCACCCCACCATCGAGGACGACGTGGTGATCTACTCGGGCGCCACCCTGCTGGGGGGCGACACCGTGGTCGGCCGGGGCTGCGTGATCGGCGGCAACGTGTGGCTCACCGAGAGCGTGCCCCCGAACACCAAGGTCACCCACGAGGCGCCCCGGCTGGTGTACCGCCAGGCCGCGCCGGAGGATGCGTGATCGGCCGCCTCGCCGCCGTTGCCGCGGCAGCCCTGCTGGCAACGGCGGCCGCGCCGGCCCGGGCCGGGTGGGATCCGCCCGGGTGGCGGCGACCTGCTGCGGCGGAACCGGCCGCGCCCGGACCGGCCGCCCTGCCCGTGCGGTGGGCCGTGGACGCGTACCGGGCCACGGTGAGCCGGGTGGACGGCGACCGGTGCCCCAGCCATCCCACCTGCTCGGCCTACGCCCGGCAGGCCGTGTCCCGGTACGGCCTGCTCGGGATCGTGCTCACCGCGGGCCGGCTCCAGGCCGAGGCGGACGAGGCCGCGTTCGCGCCCCGGGTGTTCGTGGGCGGCCGGTGGAAGGTGTACGCGCCGGTCGAGGACGACCTGGCGTTCCTGCGGGGCGGCCTTGCTCCGTAGGGCTGCCGTGATCGCGGCGGTGGCAGCCGCGCTGGCCGCCCTCGCAGCGGCCGCAGAGCCGCCGCCCCCGCCGGCCACCCCCGCTGGAATCCTGTCGTTCGCCGACGCCCTGCTCCGCAGCGGCGAGAGCTACCGGGCCGCCACCGAGTACCAGCGGTACCTGCACCACTTCCCGGACGGGCCCGGCGCGAACCGGGCCGTGGAAGGCCTGGGCCGGGCCTACGCGACCGCGGGCCGGTGGGACGCGGCCGCGGCCGCGTTCCGGGACCTCGTGGGCCGCCGCCCCGGCGACGGCGGGCCGCGCCTGCTTCTGGGAACGGCCCTGTACCGGGCCGGCCGGTACGGCGAGGCTGCCGCCGTCCTGTTCGGCGACGATCCCTCCGGGGAGGCCGCCGTCCTGGGCACCCTGGCCCTGCTGCGCCAGTCCCCCGAGCCCGACCTGCCCCCGGCCGGCCGGGCCGACCTGGCCGGGGCGTTTCGGGCCCTGCCCCGCAAGAGCCCGGCCGTGGCCGGCACCCTGGCGATCCTCCCCGGCGCCGGCCACCTGTACGTGGGCCGGCCCCGGGACGCGGCCGTGGCGTTCGTGCTGAACGGGGCGTTCCTGTGGGGCACGGTCGCGGCCGTGCGCAACGAACAGTGGGCCGTGGCCGGCGTGCTCGGCCTGTTCGAACTGGGCTGGTACTCGGGAAACATCGCGAGCGCCATAAACGCCGCCCACAAGTGGAACCGCCGGGAGGAGGGCCGGTTCTTCCGCCGGTGGGAGGAGGCCGCCGCGCCCCGCTGGGATCTGGTTGTCCTGCCCGGGGGCGGGGGCGCGCAGGTCTCCTGGCGGTGGTGAGCGTTGTTGAACGGGTCGTAGCCGGTGTCTAGAATAACCCGCGACGCGAGACTTCGAGTGTGTGGAGGACGACGATGGCCAGAGGGGTGAACAAGGTGATCCTGCTCGGGAACCTGGGCAAGGATCCGGAGGTGCGCTACACCCAGAGCGGGAGCGCGGTGGCGAACTTCAGCCTGGCGACCACCGAACGCCGCAAGCAGGGGGAGGAGTGGGTGGACCACACCGAGTGGCACAACATCGTGGTGTTCGGCCGGCGGGCCGAGCTGTGCGGCGAGTACCTCCAGAAGGGCAGCCAGGTGTTCATCGAGGGCCGCATCCAGACCCGCAAGTGGGAAGACCGGGACGGCAACACCCGGTACACCACCGAGATCGTGGGCCTGGACGTGCAGTTCCTGGGCCGCACCCGCCAGGGCGGTGGCCAGAGTGGTGCCCAGGGCAGCGGGTTCGGCGGCGGACGGCCCGGCCAGGCCGGGCCCAAGGCCTCCGGCGGCCCCGGCGCAGACCCGTTCCCGTCCGGGGGCGACGCCGGGTTCGATCCCAACGACGACGTGCCGTTCTGACGGCCAGCCGGCGTCCACCGGAAGTCCCCATGGAACTGTACGTCGCGGAATCGGCCGGCTTCTGCATGGGCGTGCGCCGGGCCATCGAGATCGCCGAAGGGGTGGCCCGGAAGGAGGGCCGCACCGTGTACACCCACGGCCCCCTGATCCACAACCCCCAGGCCCTGGCCGACCTTCGGGGCAAGGGGATCGTGCCGTTGGAAGAAGACGACCCGGTGCCCCGGGCGCCGGTGATCGTGCGGGCCCACGGGGTCCCCCCCGGCGCGATGAACCGGCTGGAACGCGCGGCCGAGCGGGTGGTGGACGCCACCTGCCCCAAGGTGTCCACCATCCAGAACCGGATCGCCGAGTTCTCGGACCGGGGGGTTGCCGTGGTGATCGCCGGGGACGCCGACCACCCCGAGGTGGTGGGCCTGCTGGGCCACGCCCGGGGCCCGGCGTTCGTGGTGGGTTCGGCCGACGAGGTGGACGGGCTGCCCGCCGGCCTGGGCCCGGTGGTCCTGGTGAGCCAGACCACCCAGGACGAGGCGGTGTTCGAGACGATTCGCGACCGGGTGCTGGCCCGCTTCCCGGGCGCCGAGACCCTGTCCACGATCTGCCGGTCCACCCACCGGCGCCAGGAGGAGACCCGGGCGCTGGCCCGCCGGGTGGACGCGATGGTGGTGATCGGGGGGAGGAACTCGGCCAACACCTGCCGGCTCGCCGAGATCTGCCGGGGGATGGGCACCCCGGCGTACCACGTGGAAACCGCGGCCGAACTGCCCCTCGCGGAACTCCGGCGCCTGGAACGGGTCGGGGTGACCGCGGGCGCGTCCACCCCCGCGTGGATCATCCGGGACGTGGTGGCCGCCCTGTCCGGCACGGCCGCGGACTGACGCGCTACAGAGGCCTTCAAAAGTATTGCCGCATGGCCCCGGGGTGGCGCCCCTTCCGTGGGGCGCATAGCAGGTTGCTTTTTCCTCAACCCGCTACGGCGCCACCGGGATCTTCGCCCGGCCGCCCCCGTAGTCCACCACGATCCCGTCGGGCACGACCACCTCGATCCGCGGCCCGCCCGGCCCCCCGATCCGCTCCCCGACCCGGTAGATCCGGTTGTCGATGAACACGAACCCGCCGCCGGGCTCGTCCCGGTACACGTGGCCGGCCAGGTCGATCGCCTCCAGCCGCTGGCGCACGCCCGCGGGCAGATCCCGGAGGGACTGCACCGGCGGCCGGGCCGGGGCCTGCGGGGCGGCGGGTTCCGGAGGCGGCGCCCCAGGGGCGGGGGCCGGCTCTGGACGGGCTGGCGCCGGTGGAAGCGGCTCGGGCTCCCGGGCCGGGGCAGCTGCCGGTGGCCGTGCGGCCCCCGGGGCAGAGCCGGACGCGACCGGAACCGGCGGGGGGACGGCTGGGGCGGCCGGTGCCTCCCGTGGCGCCGACACCACCGCAGGGACCGGAGGTGCGGCCGGCCCGGCACCGGCGCCCCCTGCCCTGGCCCGGGCAGGCTCGCCGGCCGGCTGCCGGGCAGGCGCGGCCGGGCTGGGCCGGGACGGCAGGGCAGCCGCGACGGGGC
>JAJRUI010000065.1 GCA_024277875.1 Deferrisomatales bacterium | reverse complement strand
GTTCCCCGGCAGCAGCAGCTACTCGATGATCTTCGTCACGACCCCGGCGCCCACCGTGCGGCCGCCTTCCCGGATCGCAAACCGAAGCCCCTCTTCCATCGCGATCGGCGTGATCAGCTCCACGCTCACCCGCACGTTGTCCCCGGGCATCACCATCTCCGTGCCCTCCGGCAACGTCACCGATCCCGTCACGTCCGTCGTCCGAAAGTAGAACTGCGGCCGGTACCCGTTGAAAAACGGCGTGTGCCGACCACCCTCTTCCTTCGTCAGGATGTACGCCTCCCCCTCGAACTTCCGGTGCGGCAAAATCGACCCCGGCTTCGCCAGCACCTGCCCGCGCTCGATCTCGTCGCGCTTGATCCCACGCAGCAGCACGCCGATGTTGTCGCCCGCCTCCCCCTGGTCCAGCAGCTTCCGGAACATCTCCACCCCGGTCACCACCGTCTTTTGCGTCTCCCGGATCCCGACGATCTCCACCTCTTCCTGGACCTTGATCACCCCGCGCTCCACCCGGCCCGTCGCCACCGTCCCCCGGCCCGAGATCGAGAACACGTCCTCCACCGGCATCAGAAACGGCTTGTCCTTGTCACGCTCCGGCTCCGGCACCGACTCGTCCACCGCGTCCATCAGCTCGAAGATGCTCTTGCACTTGTCGCACTCGCGGTTGCCGCACCCGCAGTTCAAGGCCTCCAGCGCGCTGCCCCGCACCACCGGAAGGTCGTCCCCCGGAAACTCGTACGAACTCAGCAGCTCCCGAACCTCCAGCTCCACCAGCTCCAGAAGCTCTTCGTCGTCCACCATGTCGCACTTATTCAGGTACACCACCAGGTACGGCACGTTCACCTGCCGCGCCAGCAGCACGTGCTCCCGCGTCTGCGGCATCGGCCCGTCCGCCGCGCTCACCACCAGGATCGCCCCGTCCATCTGCGCCGCGCCCGTGATCATGTTCTTCACGTAGTCCGCGTGCCCAGGACAGTCCACGTGCGCGTAGTGCCGGTTCGCCGTCTCGTACTCCACGTGCGCCGTCGCGATCGTGATCCCCCGCTCGCGCTCCTCCGGCGCCTTGTCGATCTCGTCGAACGCCGTGAATTCCGCCAACCCCTGGTTCGCCAGAACCTTCGTGATCGCCGCCGTCAGCGTCGTCTTCCCGTGGTCCACGTGCCCGATCGTTCCGATGTTCACGTGGGGCTTCGTCCTCTCGAACTTTTCCTTCGCCATGGCGAACCTCCTGGTGCTGGGCGGGGCGCCGGAGCCCCGGCGAAAAGCCGGGGGATGCTACCACGCGCCCTCGACCGGTTCAATCGGTTTGTCGGTCCTGCTTCGGGCCGTCAAACGACCCGTTCGATCACCTGGGCAGCCACCTCGTCCGGGACCTCCCGGTAGTGGCTGAACTGCATCGAGAAGGTGGCCCGGCCCTGGGTCCGGGAGCGGAGGTCGGTGGCGTACCCGAACAGGGTCGACAGGGGGACGTCCGCTTTCACCAACCGGACCCCCGCCCGCCGGTCGGTCTCCTTCACCTGCCCGCGCCGGCCGGAGAGGTCTGCGATCACCTCTCCGAAGAACCCCTCCGGGCTCGCGACCTCCAGGGCCATCACCGGCTCGAGGAGTTTGGGTCCGGCCCGGGCGATCGCTTCCTTCAGGGCCAGGGCCCCCGCGATCTTGAACGCGAGTTCCGAACTGTCCACCTCGTGGTACGATCCGCCCACCGCTGCGGCCCGGAGCCCCACCATCGGGTAGCCTGCCAGGGGGCCCCGGTCGAGGGTCTCGATCACCCCCTGCTCGACCGCAGGCAGGTACTCCCGCGGGATCGCGCCGCCCTCGACCCGGCTGCCGAACCGCACCGGCTCGGCCGGATCCCGGGGCTCGATCTCGAGCACCACGTGGCCGTACTGCCCCCTGCCACCGGCCTGGCGGACGAACCGCCCCTCGCCCCGGGCCGGCCGGGAGATCGTCTCCCGGTAGGCCACCCTGGGGCGCCCCACGTTGGCCTCCACCTGGAACTCCCGCACCAGGCGGTCGACGATGATCTCCAGGTGGAGTTCGCCCATCCCGGAGATGAGGGTCTGGCCGGTCTCTTCGTCGACCCGGACCTGAAAGCTCGGGTCTTCGGCTGCGATCCGGGCCAGGCTGACCGACAGCTTCTCCTGGTCTGCCTGGGTCCGGGGCTCGATGGTCACCGAGAGCACCGGCGTCGGGAACGCGATGGACTCCAGCACGACCGGGTCGGCGGAATCGCACAGGGTGTCGCCCGTGACCGTGCCCTTCAGGCCTACCGCCGCGGCGATGTCCCCGGGCGAAACCGCCTCGATCTCCCGCCGCTCGTTGGCGTGCATCTCGAGCAGCCGGCCGATCCGTTCCTTCTTGCGGCGCTTCGGGTTGTACACATAGGCCCCGGACCGCAGGGTCCCCGAGTACACCCGGAAGAAGGTGAGCTGCCCCACGTACGGGTCGGTCATCACCTTGAACGCCAGGGCCGCGAACGGCTCGTCCGGATCCGGCCGGCGCAGCACCCGGCCGTCGCCCTCTACGGCGTACGCTTCGTACGGCGGCAGGTCGGCCGGACTGGGCAGGTACCGGACCACGGCGTCCAGCAAGAGCTGGATCCCCTTGTTCCGGAACGCCGAGCCGCACAGCACGGGCACCGCTTTGAAGGCCAGGGTCGCCCGGCGCATCGCCGCGTGGATCTCGTCCTCGCTCGGCTCGGCGCCAGCCACGTACCGCGCGAGGATGCCCTCGTCCGCTTCGGCCAGGGCCTCGAGCATCCGGTCCCGGGCTTCGGCCACCGCGTCCTGCCACGCGTCGGGCACCGGCCCATCCGAGTACCGCAGACCGAGCTCGTCGTCCCACACCCGGGCCCGGCGCCGGACCAGGTCGACCACTCCCCGGAACCCGTCCTCCGCCCCCAGCGGGAGCTGGATCGGCACCGGATTCGCCCCCAGCCGCTCCCGGATCTCGCCGACGACCCGGCCGAACTCGGCTCCGGCACGGTCCATCTTGTTGACAAACGCGATCCGGGGCACCCGGTACCGGTCGGCCTGCCGCCACACGGTCTCGGACTGGGGCTCCACGCCGCCCACCGCACACAGCACCGCCACCATCCCGTCCAGGACCCGCAGGCTGCGCTCCACCTCCACGGTGAAGTCCACGTGGCCCGGCGTGTCGATGATGTTGATGCGGTGCTCGTTCCAGAAGCAGGTCGTCGCCGCGGCGGTGATCGTGATGCCGCGCTCCTGCTCCTGCTCCATCCAGTCCATGACGGCCGTGCCCTCATGGACCTCCCCGAGCCGGCGGCTCACCCCTGTATAAAAGAGGATCCGCTCGGTCGTGGTGGTCTTGCCGGCGTCGACATGCGCGGCAATCCCGATGTTGCGGTACCTCTCGAGGGGGGTCTGGCTGGCCACGGCCCGTTTGTGAACCGGCTTGCTCCGGCTCCCCCCTACCAGCGGAAGTGGGCGAACGCCTTGTTCGCCTCGGCCATCTTGTGCGTGTCCTCCCGCTTCTTCACCGCGCCGCCCCGCTTCTGGTAGGCGTCGATGATCTCGTTGGCCAACCGGTCCTTCATGGTCCGCTCGCCGCGGGCGCGGGCGTACCCGACCAGCCACCGGATCCCCATGCTCAGGCGACGGCGGGCGCCCACCTCGATCGGCACCTGGTACGTGGAACCGCCCACCCGCCGCGACTTGACCTCCACCACCGGCTTGATGTTTTCGAGGGCGGCGTGGAACACCTCGAGGCCGGACTGGTTGGTCTTGCCCTCCACCGTCTCCAGGGCGCCGTACACGATCCGCTCGGCCACGCTCTTCTTGCCGTCGAGCATGATCTTGTTGATCAGCTTGCCCAGGATCTCGTCGCCGTAGCGGGCGTCGGCCACCTTGCGAAACTTCGGCTTCTTGGGAGCCGCGGGCTCCGCTCGCTTGCTGCTGAACTTGGCCATCGGAGACTCCTACTTGGGCTTCTTGGCGCCGTACTTGGACCGGCTCTGCCGCCGGCTCTCCACGCCGGACGCGTCCAACGTGCCCCGGACGATGTGGTACCGGACGCCCGGCAGGTCCTTCACCCGGCCACCGCGGATCATCACCACCGAGTGCTCCTGGAGGTTGTGCCCCTCGCCCGGGATGTACGCCGTGACCTCTTTGCCGGTGGTCAACCGCACGCGGGCGACCTTCCGCAGCGCCGAGTTCGGCTTCTTCGGGGTGGTGGTGTACACGCGGGTACACACACCGCGCTTCTGCGGGCAGTTCTCCAGGGCCGGAGACGCCGTCCGCTTCTTGATCCTCTTCCGCCCCTTGCGGACCAGCTGGTTGATCGTGGGCATCGACTCTCTCCTCAGTTCCGAGACGACTGACGGCAAAACGGCGGGGAAACCCCTCGGGGCGGGGGGTTCGCCCTTCCGATGTCCGGCTACAGGTTCCGAGCTGCTGAAACGCGCCTACTTGGGTACGCTGTACAGCGGTCGGCCGTGTCGGTGTGATGGCTCGGCGGCTCTTGCCTCGCGACGGCCCGGCAGAGGAGCCGTTGGGGAGCAGGCTCCCCAAAGAAGAACGCGGAGGCTAACACAGCCCGAAAGGCGGTGCAACCCCCTTTTTCGGCCTTTTCCCACCCCATGCTTCCGAGGGCTCCGCGACAGGGCCGCCACCCGGCCTGTCAAGGCTTTCCAAAAAGCAGCCGGGTTCCCATCAGCAGAACTTTTTTCCACAACCGTTGCTCCCCGGACCCTGCCCGAGGGCTCCGGGCCCGGCGCAAAACTACCAGATTGCCTTGCTGTTCCAGCTTGTTGCGGAAAGGAGCGGGACCGGGACCAGCCAGGCCCACCGGCTGGCTCGGCGATTGCAGGTCCGTGCCGTAGAGGATTGGACACTCCGCTACGCCCACAGGGCCTTCTTGCGGCCGACCGGGGCCCCCGACTAAAGGAGGAGGATGACGATGATCAAAGATGGGACCAGAAGACTCGCCGCCGTTTTGGCGGCCGCCGTCTGCGCGGCATTCGTTGCCACCGCCGCATCCGCGGTGCCACTTGTCACTTCGGGCACTTTCGGCTACTACAACGCCGGGCTGGGCGACCTGTCGTGGGCGGACCAGGCGGCCTTACCGCTCGCAAATTCGGCGGGCGGCGACCCTCTCGTTTCCCCCGTTGCGCCGGAACCCGGCGTGGCCAGCGTGGCCGACCTGGGCACCTGGCTCACGGCCGCAGCCCCGACCGGGGGGACGTGGAGCGCCTCGCCAGTGGCCATCCCCACTTCCTGGGCCGTCAACTCCGAGACCGCGATCGTGTACGAAATCGACGCCGGCCCCACCGGCCTCGTCAATTTCCATGTGGACCTCGGGGTGGACAACGGCATCTACGTGTGGCTCGACGGCGCATACCTCTTCGGGGCCATGGCTCCCGGGCGCGCCTACATCTGGGAATACGACATCGATCTCGCGAGCGTGGCGCCGGGGACCCACTATCTCCAGATCCTCCGAGAGGACCACGGCGGTGGCACCGGGTACGCGATCTACGCGGAAGGCGACTACGCGGCCGCCCCGGTGCCCGAGCCGGCCACGATGGTCCTGCTCGGCAGCGGCCTGGTGGGGCTCGCGGGCTTCAGCAGGAGACGAAAGCGGTAGCGAGCAGCGGCACTAAAGACCAGAGCGAGGGCGGCGCCACCCGGCGCCGCCCTCGCTCGTGGTGAAACCGACGATCCCAGATCCGGCTATTTCAGGAAACTCTTCAGCTTCTTGCTGCGGGTGGGGTGGCGGAGCTTGTGGAGCGCCTTGGCCTCGATCTGCCGGATCCGCTCCCGGGTGACCGCGAAATCCCGGCCCACCTCCTCGAGTGTGTGATCGGACTTCTCTCCGATCCCGAACCGCATCCGCAGAACCTTCTCCTCCCGGGGCGTGAGGGTGCTCAACACCTCCCGGGTCTTCTCGGACAGGTTCGCATGCTCGGCCGCGTGGTCGGGCGCCACCGCGCTCTTGTCCTCGATGAAGTCCCCCAGGTGGCTGTCCTCTTCGTCCCCGATCGGGGTCTCCAGGCTGATCGGCTCCTTGGCGATCTTGAGGACCTTGCGCACCTTGGCCACGCTCATGTCCATGCGCTCGGCGATCTCCTCGGGCTTGGGCTCCCGGCCGAGTTCCTGGACCAGGTACCGGCTCGTGCGCACCAGCTTGTTGATCGTCTCCACCATGTGCACCGGTACCCGGATCGTGCGGGCCTGGTCGGCGATCGCCCGGGTGATCGCCTGGCGGATCCACCAGGTGGCGTAGGTCGAGAACTTGTACCCCCGCTGGTACTCGAACTTGTCCACGGCCTTCATCAGGCCGATGTTGCCCTCCTGGATCAGGTCCAGGAACTGGAGGCCCCGGTTGGTGTACTTCTTGGCGATGCTGACCACCAAGCGCAGGTTGGCCTCGATCAGGTCGGTCTTGGCCATCTTGGCCCGCATCTGGCCCGACCGGATCGCCTTGACCTTTTCGAACAACGCGTCCCTGGACAGGCCGGTGCGCAGTTCCACCGACTCGATGATCTCGAGCTGGCGGGTCGCCTCCTTCTTGAGCCGCTTGACTTGGTCGGGCCGGCGGCCCATCTGGATGCACAGGCTCTTGAGGTCCTTGCCTTCGCACAGGGAGAGGAACTCCCGGGCGGCCATCCCGATCTCGGCCTCCAGGCCCCGCAGGGCGCGCTCGGCTCGGCGGGTGTCCTCGGCCAGGGCAAAATACCGGCCGATGATCCCGTCCACCACGGGGTCCTTGAGGTTTAGGGACCGGAACTTCTCGACCATCTCCCGCTGGAGGGCCGCGATCTCCTTGTCGATCCTGGCGCGCTTCTTTGTCTTCTTCCGCTGCCCGCGAAGCTCCGCCCGGCGGGCGTCCAGCGCCTGGATCTCCTGGATCGTGGCCAGCACGACCTCGAGCTGGCTCTCCTGGGGCCGGAGTGGCGCCTGCTGCGCAGCCTCGCCGACGTCCTCGTCGTCGCCCTCGTCCTGGTCGGCCGGCGGATCCACGATGTCCACCACGGACCGCAGAGTCACCGCGGACGCCTGGAGCCGGGCGCCCAGGGCCACGATCTCCTCCACGGCCAGGGAACCGCTGAACGCGGCCTCGAACGCCTCGTCGAGCCCGGCCTCGATCCGCTTGGCGATCTCGACCTCGCCCACGCGGGTCAGCAGCGACACCGACCCCATCTCCCGCAGGTACATGCGGACCGGATCGTTGGTGCGCTCGAACAGGACCTCGTAGTCGGGCTTCTCCTCGTCCTCGGACTCCCGGTGGGCCGGCGCTGGCCGGGAGGGCGCGCCCGATTCGGCCGGAAAAGCTTCGCCAGAGGCGGGCTGTTCGGCCGGGGCGGCCGCCCCCTCTTCCACCACTTCGATGTCCAGGTCCCGCAAGGACATGATCAGGTCGTCGATGGTCTCGGGGTCCACCACCTCCTCCGGGAGCACCTCGTTGATCTCCCGGTAGGTGATGTATCCCTTGTCCTTGCCTTCCTCGATCAGGTCCTCGAAATCTTCCAGCCGAAACCCCTTGGCCATGAACTCCGTCTCCTTCGGTCGGGATGGACCCCGTCTGCCCAAAATACCACACGACCCGGATTCTTGAAGGGAACGCCGCCGTGTTTCAACGCCCTTGCCGGACCCGGCGGGCGCACGCGGTGACCGCCCCGTCCAGCGTCTTTTTCTCCTCCAGCAACGGCACCAGTCTCCCGTCGGCTCCGTCGGCCGAGGCCCTGCGGATCTCCCGCTGGAGCCGGGCCCGGCGCTCTTCCAGGAACCGCAGTTCCAGGCGGGCCTCCAGCACCGGGTACGGCTCGGCCGGCGCCTCGGACACCAGCACGGCGGTCACCACCTGCCGCACCGGCTCGTCGAGCCCGTCCAGGGGCAGCGCCTGGGGCGGCTCTGCCCGCTCCGACACGAACCGGGCGGCCTCCCGTTCCGGGCCCGGCCGCATCCAGCCCACCACCCCGCGGGTCCGGAACGGCTCCCGGACCGCCGGGTCACGCACCAGGCACGCGACCACGGCCCGCTCCACCGGGTCTGCCGGCCCTCCTGGACGGGCCGCCTCCCCCGCTTGCCCGGCCGGGGCTCGGCCCGGCGCACGCGCCCGCGCCACGCGCTCTCGGAGCCCCGCCTCCGAGACCTCCAGGAGGTCGGCCGTCCGGGCCAGATACAGGTCCCGGGCCAGGGGATCTGTCACGGCCCGGAGCCGGGGCACCACCTCGGCCACCGCGGCCAGGCGTCCCTCGACCGAGCCCAGGTCGTGGCGGGCGGCCACGTCCGACAGGAACGCCTCCATCAGGCTCGGCGCCCCGTCCACCAGGGCGGCCAGATCGCGACCGGCCCGGACGAAACTGTCCGGGTCGTGCTCGTCCGGCAGGAGCACCGCCCGGCACGGGAACCCTTCCGCCAGGAACAGGTCCAGCCCCCGGAACGCGGCTTTCCGGCCGGCCGCGTCGCCGTCGTACACGAGCACCACCTCGTCCACCCACCGGCGCAGGAGCCGCAGGTGGTCCGCCGTCAGGGACGTGCCCAGGGTGGCCAGGGCGTTGCCGTGACCGTGGACGTGCAGGCTTATCACGTCCAGATACCCCTCCACCAGGAGCGCCCGCCGGGTGCGGCGCAGGACGTCGGCCCCCTGGTGGAGGCCGTAGAGGAGTTCCCGCTTGCGGAACACCTCGGTCTCGGGCCCGTTCAGGTACTTGGGCTCCCCCTCGCCCAGGACCCGCCCCCCGAAGCTCACCGGACGGCCGGACGCGTCGTGGATCGGAAACACCAGCCGGTCCCGCAGCCGGTCGTAGTGGCCGCCCGACTCCCGGGCCACCACCAGCCCAGCCCGCTCGGCCAGGTCCAGGGACACGCCCTTGGCCCGCAGGAACCGGGCCAGGTTGTCCCAGCCGGCCGGCGCGCAGCCCAGCCCGAACGCCTCGGCCGCTTCGGCCGGCACGCCCCTGCGCCCCAGATACTGGCGCGCGTCCTCACCGGCCCGGCCGGACACCAGCTGGTGCCGGTAGTACCGGGCGGCCAGGTCCAGCACGTCTCGCAGCCGCCCGCGCTCGTCCCGGGCCCTGGCCCGGGCCGGATCCTCCCGGCCGGTCACGAGTTTCACCCCGGCACGTTCGGCCAGCACCCGAACGGCTTCGGGGAAGGTGAGCCCCTCGGCCTCCATCAGGAACCGGAACGCGTTGCCCCCGGCACCGCACCCGAAGCAGTGGTAGGTGCCCCGCTCGTCGTTCACGACGAACGAAGGGGTCTTCTCGGCGTGGAACGGGCACAGCCCCTTCCAGTTCTTCCCCGACCGTCGCAACGCCACGTGACGTCCCACCACCTCCACGATCGAGGTGCGGGTCCGGATCTCCTGGAGGGTCTCCTCGGGAACGCGCATGGCTCCTCTCGGGGTCCGGGGGACCCCGGTCCCGTCTCAAGCCAGTTCCACCCGGGTGGCCGCATCCTCCTGCTCGGGCGCCAGGACGGCCACCCGGGGTTCCCCGGCCAGGTGCTCCCGGATCGCCCGGCGCAGGGCGCCGGTACCCCGGCCATGGACGATTCGGAACGCGTCCACGCCGGCCACGAGCGCCCGGTCCAGGGCCTTGTCCACCCGGGCCAGGGCCTCGTCCACGGTGCACCCCACCACCACCAGGTCGGCGGCCGACCGGTGGGCGTCCACCCGCACGGCCGGGACCTCGTCCGGCTGCAGGGGCACGGCGCCCGGGCCGGCCGCCGCCAGGTCGGCCCGGTCCACGGTCACCCGGAGCCCGCCCACCCGCACGGCCACCTTGCCCCCAGGAAGCACCCCGTCGACCACCCCGTCCCGCCCCAACGACCGCACCCGCACGGTCGAACCGGGCTCCGCCGCTGGCGCCGGCTCGGTCCGGTCACCCGGCCGCTCCGGGGCCAACTCCCTGTCGAGCTGGTCGGCCACGCCCCGCAGCCGCTGTTCGGCCTGCTGCTGGGTCGCCTTTTCCTGGGCGAACCGGCGGATCACCCGGGCCATCTCCCGGCGGGCCTCGTCCACGGCCCGGCGGGCCTCGGCCCGGGCGGCCTCCCGGGCCGCGTCGCGCTCGGCCCGCGCCGCGTCGCGCAACCGGTCGGCCTCGGCAACCCGCCGCTCCCACTCGGCCCTCAGCGCGGCGGCTCTTTCGGCCTCTTCCCGGGCCGCGTCCCGGGCCGCGTCCAGTTCGGCCAGCACATCCGAGCCGGGCTCTCCCTGGCCGGCCGCGTACGCCCGGGCCTTCCGGAGCACCTCGGCCGGCAGGCCGAGGCGCTGGGCCACCTCGAACGCGTTGGACGCGCCGGCCCGGCCGTACAGCAGCCGGTACAGGGGATGGCCCGTGGCCGGGTCGAACGCGACCGCGGCGTTCTGGGCGTCGGGTCGGGCGTGGGCGAACGCCTTCAGGCCCTCCAGATGGGTGGTGGCCACCACGAACGCGCCCCGATCGAGCAGGGTCTCGAGCACGGCCATGGCCAGGGCCGCCCCTTCCCGCGGACTCGTTCCCGCGCCCAGTTCGTCCAGGAGCACGAGGCTTCCCGGGCCGGCCGACTCGAGCACGCCCCGCAGGTTGGCCATGTGCGCCGAAAAGGTGGACAGGTGCCGGTCGATGTCCTGTTCGTCCCCGATGTCGGCGAACACCGGTTCGAACCAGCCCACCCGGCTGCCCTCGGCCGCGGGCACCAACAGGCCGGACCGGGCCATGACCACCAGCAGCCCGGCCGTCTTGAGGGCCACGGTCTTGCCGCCCGCGTTGGCGCCCGTGACCAGGAGCAGCCGGTGGCCGTCCCCGACCCGCAGGTCCACCGGGACCACCTCGACCCCGTCCTGGACGGCCAGAAGGGGGTGGCGCGCCGCGCGCAGGTCGAGCACGGGCTCGTCCACGAGGTCCACCGCGACCCCCCCGAGGCGCCGGGACAACGACAGCCGGGCCGCCAGGGCGTCCAGGTGGGCCGCCACCGCCAGGTTGGCCCGGATCGCGCCCGCTTCCGCGCCCACCCGGCGGGTCAGCTCCACCAGGATCCGGCGGATCTCCTCGGCCTCCTCTTCCCGGACCGCGCCGAGGCGGTTGTTGGGTTCCACCACCTCCAGGGGTTCCACGAAAAACGTGGCCCCGGTCCTGGAGCGGTCGTGCACGATCCCCCGCAGGTACCCCCGGAAGTCGGTCCGGAGGGGGATCACGTACCGGTCTGCCCGGAGGGTGACGAAATCATCCTGGACCGCCGGCTCCAGGTCAGCGTCCCGGAGCACGGCCCGCAGGATCTTCAAGATCCGGTCCCGCAGTCCCCGGATCTCGGCCCGTAGTTCCCGCAGCCGCGGGCTCGCCCCGTCCAGGACCTCTCCCCTGGGCCCGAACGTACGCTCGAACCGGTCCGCCAGGGGGTACAGGGTCCGCATCCGGCCCCCGTACGCGCCCACGAGCGACCCCTCGGCGGCCGCGTCCTCCAGGTACTCGTGCACCCGGTGGAGCCCGGCCACCGAGTCCCTCACCGCCAGGAGGGCCGTCACGTCCAGGCAGGTCCCCTCCCGCCGGGCCGCCCCGAGGTGAGTCTCGATCGCGCCGATCCCGTCCAGGGGCGGCAGCCCCAGCTCCGGTTCGAGGGCGGCCAGGGCCACCACCTCGGCCTGGGCCTCCCGGGCCGCCGCGGGGTCGGGTGCGGGTGCCAGGCGCCGGCACACCGCTTCCCCCTGGGGCGTGCGCGCGGCCGCCGCCACCAGTTGGCGGATCCGGCCGAAGTCGAGGACGTCGAGGGTGTGCTCCCCGGTCACCGCGCGCCTACCCCTTCCACCGGACGACCCACGCCGCCGCGGCCCGGAATGCCTCGGCCAGGGGCGCGGCCAGGCGGGAGCCCTGGAGCCATTGGCCGGCCACGGCCCACCGGTCCGCAACGGTGAGCGCCGCGCCCAGGGCCACCACTGCCGTGCCCGCCCCGAACAGGGCCCCTGCGAACCGGTCCAGGCCGCCCAGGAACAACGCCTTGCCCAGCCGGTGCACCCCGAGCCCCACGGCCTGGAGGGTCACGAACGGCACCAGAAACAGCGCGATGCGGGCCACGCCAGCGGCGACCCGGGGGTCCACGGACCACCGGGCCGCGACCTCCTGGGCCACGGCAGGCCCCAGGGCAGCGGACGCCAGCACGCCGCACCCCAGCGCGGCCAGCGAGAACAACTCCCGCGAGAACCCGCGCCACGCGCCCCGGGCGGTCCAGGCCGCCACCACGGCGAGCAGGATCCAGTCGGCGGTGTTCAGGTTTCCGTCTCCGTGGCCAGGGCTTCTCTCACGAGCTGGTTCACCCGCTTGCCGTCGGCCCGGCCCCGGACCCGGGGCATCAACGCGCCCATCACCCGGCCCATGTCCCTGGGCCCGCCCGCGCCGGTGGCCGCGACCGCCTCGGCGACGAGGGCCCGAAGATCTTCGTCCGCCAACTGCCCAGGCAAAAACTCCTGGGCCACCGCCAGTTCGGCCGCCTCCTTGTCTGCCAGGTCGTCCCGGCCGCCGGACCGGAACTGCTCGATCGCTTCCCTGCGCTGCTTCGCCCAGGTGGACAGCACTTGGAGCACCTCCCCGTCGTCCAGGTCGGTACGCTTCTCGATCCTGCGGTTGTGCAACGCGGCCCGGATCATGCGCAGGGACGAGATCCGCAGCCGGTCCCGGGCCTTTACCGCCTCGTTGAGGGCCCGGTCGATCCGTTCTTGCAGCGAACTGCCCGCCATCTCGCCCTCCTTTCGGTTCACCGGGTGGTCACGAACCCCTGGATCCCCTTGGTCTTCAGGTTGCGGCGGTAGTGGTCCTCGGCCTCTTTGCGCGTCCCGAACCGGCCCACCTGCACGCGGTACCAGGTGCGGCCGGCCACCACCGTCTCCACCACCTGGGCCCGGGCGCCCTGGGCCGACACCCGGCGCGCGAAACTCTCGGCAGAAGTCCGGTCCCGGAACGAACCCACCTGCACCGTGAACACGGCCGGCACCGGCCGGGCAGCGGGCTTGATCGTCTCTTTCCGGGTGGGTTTGGTCGTCTCTTTCCGAGCGGGCTCGGGTGCCGGCTCGGCCGGCCGGGGCGCCGGCCGGATCTCGGACGCGGGCGGTGCCGGCGACGCCGGCACAGGGGTGGCGGCCACCGGCGGCGGGTCGGGCCTCGGCCCGGGCCGGGCCAGGGCGGGCCCGGTGCCGGAGGGCTCCTTGAGTCCTTTGTAGAAGGTCAGCTCCGGCTGCCTGGCCCCGGGTTCGGGGGGGGCCGGCTCCGGGGGGGCCGGCTCCACCGGACCGACCGCGGCCACCGGCGCCGGGCGCCGGGCGCCGGCCCACAGCCCGCGCCCAACGAGGACGCCCAGCAGGAACACCAGGCACAGCACCAGCCCCGCACCCACGACCGCCAGGACCAGCCGGCCGGCGTCGACCCGGAACTCGTAGTGGTCGTCGACCTTCCGGTAGGCCCCCATGGCCTCACATGCTCTCGGGGGCGGCGACCCCGAGAAGCCCCAACCCGTTGGCGATCACCTGCCGGACACCCGCTGCCAGGACGAGCCGGGCCGCGGTGACGGGCCCTGCCTCGCCCAGGAACCGGTTCCGGTTGTAGTACGAGTGGAACCGGGCCGCCAGGTCCTGCAGGTAGTACGCGAGCCGGTGGGGCTCCCATTCGGTGGCTGCGCCCTCCACCGCCTCGGGGTACCGGTACAGGAGCTTGAGGATCTCCCGTTCATCCTGTCCGGCCAGGCGCTCCGGGTCCACCCGGGCCGGGTCGGGAACCGGCACCCCGGCTCGCGCGGCCTCCCGGAACAGGCTCGCGATCCGGGTATGGGCGTACTGCACGTAGTACACCGGGTTGTCCGCGGTCTGCTGCTTGGCCACCTCCAGGTCGAAGTCCAGGGGCGTGTCGCACGACCGGGTCAGGAACAAGAACCGGGCCGCGTCGCGTCCCACTTCTTCCACCACCTCGCGCAGCGTCACGAACTCCCCCGCGCGGGTGGACATGCCCACCGGCGTGCCCTGTCGCAGCAGGTTGACGAACTGCACCAGCAACACGTGGAGCCGGGCCGGGTCGATCCCCACGGCGGCCAGGGCCGCCTTCATGCGGGGCACGTACCCGTGGTGGTCGGCCCCCCACACGTCCACCACCTCGTCGAATCCCCGCCGGTACTTGTCCAGGTGGTACGCGATGTCGGCGGCGAAATAGGTCTTGAGCCCGTCGCCTTTGACGAGCACCCGGTCCTTTTCGTCCCCGTGGGCCGAAGTGCCGAGCCACAGGGCGCCGTCGGCCCGGAACGCCGCGCCCGAGGCTTCCAGTTCGTCCAGGATCCGGTCCACCTCACCGCTCTCGTGAAGGGTCCGCTCCGAGAACCACCGGTCGAACCGGACGCCGAACGCCTCCAGGTCGGCCCGGATGCCGTCCAGGATCCGGCCGCCGGCCCACGCGCCCAGTTCGGCCACGGCCTCGTCCTCGGGCATGCTGTCGTACCGGTCCCCCCGGTTCTGCCGGACCTCGGCCGCCAGGTCCCGGATGTACGCGCCCTTGTAATGGTCGTCCGGAAATGCCACGTCGGCACCGCCCAGCTCGCGGTAGCGCAGGTACACCGACCGGCCCAGGATCCGCATCTGGTTACCGGCGTCGTTCACGTAGTACTCGCGCTCCACATCAAACCCGGCCGCCTCCAGCACCCGGGCCATCACGTCTCCCACGGCGGCGCCCCGGCCGTGCCCCACGTGCAGGGGACCGGTGGGGTTGGCCGACACGAACTCCACCTGGACCCGCCTGCCGCCCCCCACCGCGGACCGCCCGTAGTCCGCACCGGCCGCGTGGATCGTCCGCAGCACCCCGGCCCACGCCGTCGGCCTCATCCGGAAGTTGACGAAACCCGGTCCGGCCACTTCGGTGCCCGCTATCAACCCGTCCGGGTCCTCCAGGTGGGCCAGCACCGTCTCGGCCACCTGCCGGGGAGGCCGGCGGGCCCGCTTGGCCAGCACCAGGGCCAGGTTGCTGGAAAAGTCCCCGTGGGCCGGGTTGCGGGGCAGCTCGACCTTCCACGCCGGCGGTTCTCCGGCGGGAAGGTCGCCCGCAGCTCCGGCCCGTTCCAGGGCCTGCTGAAGGATCTCGGTCAGTTCTCTTCTCAACGCGACTCCATCCCCGGACGCCGGCCGGTCACCCGTTGCCGAACACGTCCTCGACCTGCTTGTGGTGCTCGGCCGGACCGGCGGTTTCCGGCTCCTCGGGCAACGCCGAGTCCCGGCAGAAGTCCGGGCAGTTCAGGGCCTGCTCCCGGATCGTGTGTTTCTTGTTGCAGGTCTCTCGCCACGCGCACACGGCGCACTGCTTGTGGACCGCCATGGTCATCGCGACCCCCTTTCATTCCCCATCGGGTTTCTCCCGGATCCCCCCGGAGCGTGCCACCACGTCCTCCCACCGCGCCCCCACCAGGGGGAGGTATTCCCGGGGCCGTCGGTCGGCCAGGTAGGGCCACGTGCGCCGGGCCTCTGCCACAGCATCCGGATCCAGTTCGGCGAACAGCATGCCCTCTGAGATCCCGGTGGGCTCGGCAGCCAGGTCCCCGTCGGGCCGGACGACGAAGCTGTGTCCGTAGAAGTCCAGGCCCGGCTCGCTCCCCACCCGGTTGGCCCGCACCACGTACAGGCTGTTGGTCACGGCGTGGCTGACAGCCACGGCCAGCCACCGCTCCTGGCTCGCGAACGCGGCGGCCGTGGGCACGAACACCACCTCGGCGCCGGCCAGGGCCAGGCACCGGAACCCCTCGGGAAAGAAGATGTCCCACCCGAGCTGGATCCCGATCCGGAGCCCCTCCACCTCGAACACCGGGAACCCCAGGTCGCCCGGTGCAAACATCCGCCGCTCGGCCCACAGCGGGATGTCCGGCAGGTGCACCTTGCGATACAGTCCGGCCCGCCCGCCTCCGGAGTCGACGACCAGGGCGCTGTTATGGTAGACCCCGGGGGCGGCGCGCTCCACGAACGGCAGCACCACGGCCACGCCCAGCCGGCTTGCAGCACCGGCCACCGCTTCGGCCAGGGGGCCATCCGGAGACTCGGCCCACGGGGCCGGGTCGGAACCGGCCTCCCGGGGCAGCCACGGGCACGGCGCCAGTTCGGGAAAGCACACCACCCGGGCACCGCGCTCGGCCGCGGTCTCCAGGTGGCGGAGCACCTTGGACCGGTTCCGGTCCGGGTCGTCGGTGGCCGCAACCTGGACGGCCGCAACCTTGACCATGACGCCTCCCTCCGGCCCTGGGCCGGGGCGGCCGGGTGTCGAGAAAAGACCGGATACGTTACCCATCCCGTTCCGGCAAAGTCAAGCGCGCTGTTCGGCCTTCCCCGACCGGAAAGAGGAGTTCCCCGTGGACCTGTACCGGATGACGATGATCGAGTTCGAGGACGCCGTGGCCCGGACCCGCACCGCGATCCTGCCCGTGGGCAGCGTGGAGGAGCACGGCCGGCACCTGCCCCTGGGGACCGACACCCTCCAGGCGGTGGAGGTGTCCCGCCGCGCGGCGGCCCGGGTCCCGGTGTTCGTGTGCCCTCCGCTCCACTACGGGTACTGCCGCAGCACGGCCGACCACCCGGGCACGGTGTCGATCTCTCCGGGCACCCTGCGCCGGCTGGTGTTCGACGTTGCCCAGGGGCTGTACCGCCACGGGATCCGCGGGCTGGCGATCGTGTCGGGCCACGCGGGCGGCATCCACATGGCTGCCCTGGAGGAGGCGGGAGAGCGGCTCGTGGCGGCGCTGGACGGACTGGAGGTCGCCGTGGTGTGCGAGTACCGGTGGGCCCAGGCGGCCGGGGTCGCAGAGACGGCGGACGACGGCCACGCGGGCGAGATCGAGACGAGCCGGGTGCTGGCCGTGGAGCCCGGGTGGGTGAAGGGATCGAGCCCCGAGGAATACCCTTCCCTGCCCCGGCCGTTCATCGCTCGCAGGAAACGCCCCCACTGGCCCGGGGGGGTCTGGGGCGATCCCTCCCGGGCCTCGCCGGACAAGGGCGAACGGCTGTACGACGCGTCCGTTGAACGGCTGGTCGCCGTGGTGCGTGAGCTGGAACGGTTGACGGCCTAGCAGGTTACGGCAAAAGCAACCTGCTAGGCGCCCCACGGAAGGGGCGCCACATCACTCGACTTGAAAATCCGAGTGATTTGAAAGGCCTCGACGATTCCGCAGGATAGCGGAATCGGACGTTTCGCAGAAACGCCCAACGGGCAAGCCCAACGGATGGGGCGAGTCACGGGGCCGCCCCCGAGAGGCCGTTGCGGGAAAACCCACGGACGGGGTTTTTCCGCATCCTACTAGTGCCGTCCGTCCGGGGACAACGCCTCTCCCACCGCGGCGGCCAGGACATCGAGGCGGAACGGCTTGGGCACCACGGTTCCCCCGGATAGGTCCTCCGAGTCCGCGTGTCCCGTGACGAACACCACCTGGAGCCCGGGCCACCGGCGCCGCAACCGGGCCGCCAGCTCGGGCCCGCGGATCCCCGGCAACACCACGTCGGTCAGCAGCAGGTCCACCGGCGTGTCCCCGGCCAGGGCCGCCTCGGCCTCCTCGGCCGACGAGAAGGCGACGACCTCGTAGCCCGCGTCCCGGAGGTGCTCGACCGCCAGCTCCCGCACCACCGGGTCGTCTTCCACCACGGCCACCCGGCCCCACCCCGCTGCCTGCTGCACGTCCCCCCCGGGCCGGACCCGCCCAGCCGGGGCGCGGTCCGGGTCGACCCGGGGAAGCCGCACCCGGAACACCGTTCCCCGGCCCGGTTCGCTGGACACGGTGATCGTTCCACCGGCCTGGGCCACGATCCCGTACACCGTGGCCAGGCCGAGACCGGTGCCGCGTCCCTCCTCCTTGGTCGTGAAGAACGGCTCGAACACGTGGTCGAGCACCTCCTCGGGGATACCCGTGCCCGTGTCCCGGACCTCGAGCTGCGCAAACGGCCCGCCTGGGGTGTTCTCCGCCGCAGTGCGGATCGTGAGGGTTCCACCGCCGGGCATCGCGTCCCGGGCGTTGACGGCCAGGTTCATGATCACCTGTTCGACCTGGCCAGGGTCCACGCGCACGGGCAACGGGTCCTCGGACAGCTCGAGTTCGACCCGCACGTCCTCACCCAAGAGCCGGTCGAGCATCCCGAGCACGTCGGCCAACCCCGCGTTCAGGTCCACCACCCGGGGTTCCACCACTTGCCGGCGGCTGAAGGCGAGCAGCTGCCGGGTCAGGTCCGCGGCCCGGTCCGCAGCCCGGACGATCTCCCCCACCGCGCGGCGCGACCGCTCCTCGCCCTCGGGCAGCCGGTGGAGCAGCAGTTCCGCGTACCCCGTGATCGCGGTGAGCAGGTTGTTGAAGTCGTGGGCGACCCCGCCGGCCAGACGGCCCAGGGACTCCATGCGCTGGCTGTGGGTGAGCTGGGCCTCCAGGGACCTCCGGTCTGTGTGGTCGAACAGGATGCCCTCGATCCACGACGACCGGTTCGGCCCGGGCACCACCCGGCCCACGTCGTAGATCCACCGCATCCTCCCGTCCGCGTCGTGGATCCGGTACTCCACCTCGAACGCCCGGCGCTGGGCCGCGGCGGCCCGGATCTCGCGCCACACCCGTGCCCGATCTTCGGGCACCACCCAGTCCACCAGTTCGGTGCCGCCGTTGGACAGCAACGCCGCCGCTTCGTGGCCGACGACCTCCCGGCAACCCGGGCTGATGAACACCAGGGGCCGCTGCGGCCGGTCCGCGCACCGGTACACCGCTCCGGGCAGGTTGTCGATCAGGGTGTCCAGGGCGCGCCGGGTCTCGGCCAGCCGTCGCTCGGACCGGAGCCGTTCGACCTCGCCGGCTGCCTGGCGCGCGTACAACTCCAACAGTTCCCGGGCGTGGTCGGAGACGTGGAGGGGGTTGTCGTGCAGCGCGCACAGCGCCCCGATCACGGCGCCCCGGCTGTCCTTCAAGGGAACCCCGGCGTACCCCTCCACCCCCATGTGCCCGAGCACCGCGTTGTCCGGGAACCGGTCCCGAACCCCTTCCCGATAGTAGACCAGGCCGGCCGTGGCCACGACGTCCGCGCACGGCGTGTCCCGGAGGGGGTACGGGTCGACGTTCCACGGCGCGCCGTTCTCCACCGCGGCCAGGGGCACGATCCAGTCGTCCCCGTCGAGCCGGTTGACCATGACCCACCGCGACCCGAGTTCGCCGGCCAGGGCCCGGGCCAGCCGGGCGAACAGGGCCGGGCCCGTGAACCCGGCCGAGGCTTCGTAGAACCGGCGCAGGCGCGCCTCGGCCTGCTGGCGGCTCTCAACCTCGGCTTCCAGGGAGGTCATGGCCCGGGCCCGCTCCAGGGCGACACCGCCCATGTGTCCCACCACGGCCACGGCGTCGCGTTCGTCCCGGCCGAACTCCCGGCGCCGGGAGAACCCGAGAACCAGCACGCCGGTGGTGCCGGCCCGGGTCCGGACGGGCGCGACCACCACCGAGGCCACCGGCCCGAGCAGGCGAACGAGCGGGGCAGCTTCCGGGTCTGCGCCGGCCTGCGCCACCACCTGCACGGCACCGGTCGCGCACACCCGGGCGATCACCCCTTCCCGCTGCACCGGCCCGACCCGTCCGTCCGGGCACGCGGCCGGTAGGTTTCGCTGGGCGACCAGGAACAGGCCGCCGGCAGCAGGCTCCTCCCGGAGCACGGCGGCGACGTCTGCGCCGAACGCGGCCGTGGCCCCGCCCAGCACGGCCTCCAGGACCTCCTCCGGGGTCCCGGCGAACGCGAGCCTCTCGCCCAGCCGATACAGCCCCTCGAGGGTCTGTGCCCGGCGGGCCAACTCGGCCTCCCTGGCCTTGCGGTCGGTGATGTCCCTGAGAACCCCGGCCACCCCGCAGACCCGCCCGGCCTCGTCCCGAAGGGGGGTCCGGGAGGACAGGAACGTGCGCATCCGGCCGCCCACCGGGATCTGCTCCTCGCCGTGGTACGGCCGCCCCGTTCGGAGCACCTGCCGGTCGTGATCCTCCAGCGGCCGGGACACCGGCCCGGGCAGCAGATCCGAGGTACGGCGCCCCACCGCTTCGCCGGGCGGGACCCCCAACAGGCGGGCGGTGGCCGGGTTGACCAACTGGAAAAAGCCCTGGGCATCCTTGACGAACACCAGGTCCTCCGTGCCCTCGGCCAGGGCCCGGAGCCGTTCTTCCCGGTCCCGGAGCCCTTCGAGCAACAGGCGGTACCGGCGGCTCGACCAAGACCGCCACGCCGCGACCCCGCCCAGGGCGAGGCACAGCACCCCCACGACCGCGAACCCCGTCTCCCACAGGGTCTCCCGGCGCCACTCGGCCAGCACGTCCGCCATGGCGACCTGGGCCACCAGGCCCCACCCCGCGCCCGAGATCCACCGGACGGCCGCCAGGACCGGACGGCCGCCCGGGCCGGGGAACGTCCCGACGGTCTCCGCCCGGCTGACGGCCGCGGCGGCCACCTCCGCGCCCTGGACAGCGGCCGAGCCGTCCGGGGGCGGGACTAACACCCGCGGTTCGCCGCCTTCCCGGCGTACCAGATAGATGTCGGGGCCCCCCAGGCCCGCCCCTCCCCCCTGGACGATCGGGAACAGGGTGGGGCGGGGGTCCAGGTACAGACCGACCACACCGATCACGGGCGCGTCCGGGGGCAGGGGGGAGCCCTCGGTTCTCCTGAACACGGGCGCCAGGAACCCGATCAACGCGGTCTCGCTGTCGATCCAGTGGACGTCGTGCAGGCACAACCTCCGTTCCCGGGCCACTTTCCGGGCCAGGGCTCCGGCGCCCGCCCGGGGGGGTGCGCCGGATTCGGCCATCAGCAACAGCTGCCCGTCCGGGGCAAACAGGTACGCGCCCAGCACCCCGCTGAACCGGAGCACACTGTCCAACTCGGCCGCGATCTCGGCCGGGTCCACGCCCCTGGGGCAGGCCCCCTCGGCGCACACGCCGATCAGGGTGCTGTTCCACGCGAGCAGCTGGGCGTCCGCGTAACGCTCGGCCAGCCACGCCTTCACGGCCCGCTCCCGGGCGTCGGCCACCGCTTCGATCCGGGCCGCCCACAGGTTGACGGTCTCCTCGCGCTGGGCGAGCCGCAGGTGCACGAACACCCCGGCCAGCGCCGCCAGCACGGCCAGCCCCACCGCGGCCCACAAGGCCCTCACCCACAAACGGCTGCTGGCGAACCCAGAGGAGGACGGCTGCACGATCAGACCCTCGTCGGACGAATCGGTGGGTCAAAACCCACACCGTTGCGTACATTGCCCCCTTTCGGACCGGGAGCGGCCCGAGATAAGGGTCAAGAGAGCAAAAAGCGGGCCGGGGAAGAAGTCAGGAAGAGGGGGGGCCGTCCAGGGGAACGGTCAGGGAGAACACGCTACCGCCTCCCGTCCGGGGACGGTAGGTCACGGTGCCGCCGTGGGCCCGGGCGATCGCCGACGCCAGGGGCAGGCCGACGCCCAGGCCCCCTCCCCCGAACGCGTGGGAAGACGTCCGGTGGTGGCGGGTCTCGGAGACCTCGTAGAACACTTCGAAGATCTTCGCGGTCTCTTCTTCGGGCACTCCGATCCCGGTATCGCGGACCTCGCACACCAGATCGCGGCCCGCCGTCCTGAACGCGACCTCGACCCTCCCGCCGTCCGGCGTGAACTTGACCGCGTTCTGGACGAGGGCGCCGACGGCACGGGCCAGCTTCCGGGGGTCTGCCCGCACCGGGGTGTCGTCCGCCACGGTGCACAGCAACCGGATGTCCAGGTCCCGGAGGTCCGTGAACATGTCGCACTGGTCCGCAACCCGCTTGGCCACCTCGCCCACGGTGCCCGCCCGGAGGTGGACGGGGACGCCCCCACCCCGGTCGAGGGCCAGGTCGCCCAGGTCCTCGACCACCTCCTTGAGACGCCGGAGGGCGCGATCGGCCTGCTCTACCAGGGACCGTTGATCCAGGGGCAGGCCCAATGCCTTGCTGGCCAGCAGCGATACCATGCCGGCGGCCACCGTCGTCGGCGTGCGGATCTCGTGGCTGGCCAGGGCGATGAACTTGCGACGGCGCACGTCCAGGTCCCGGAGCTTTTCGACCACCTCGCGGAGTTCCCGGTTGTCCCGGGCGTAGCTGAACCGTTCGTCCACGTGCTGGACCACCGTGGTGAGCTGGGCCAGGCGCACCGGTTTGAGCAGGAAGTCGTACGCCCCGTGGCGCAACGCCTCCACCGCATCGTCCACGGTTCCGTACCCGGTGATGATCACCACCTCGGTGGTCGGCCACCGCTCCCGCACCCGGGCCAGCAGTTCGAGGCCGCTGATGCCGGGCATCTTCAGGTCCGTGAACACCAGGTCGGCCGGCTCTTCCTCGAGGGCCCACAAGGCGGCGTCCCCCGAGGCCGCCGTGCGGATCCGGTGTCCCAGGCTGCCCAGGTGCTCCGAGAACATCTCCCGGATCTGGGCCTCGTCATCCACAACGAACAGGTTCATGGGCACGTCTGCCCTCGTCCAGCCCACCGGATGGCCCGGCCTCCCGGCTCCCCGGGGCTCACGGTCCGGCCACCGGGATCCGCAGGCGCGCCGACGCCATGTCCACCACGGGCACCCGGTAACCCGGCCGGTCCAGGTAGCTGTCGACCACGAACTGGGGAAACGACCGGTACCGGAGGGTCGCCACGATCTCCAACGCCCCCTCCAGCGGGCCGGAGGGAACCACGCGATAGGTTACCACGGCCCGGGCCCGGGCCGGGATGGACGTGTCCTCCTCGACCCGGGCCACCTCCCACGGCTTCCACGCGGGGCGCCCGCCGACGTCCACTGCGCGGGCCCCGAAAACACGGGTCCCGCCGGAAAGGCGCCCGTCCGGAGCCAGTGCCCCGGTTTCCCAGACGGTCCGGCCGGCGTCGTCGGTGGCCACCACGTGGAGCCACATCTGGCGGAACTCGGTCATCCCGGTGGGCAGGTTGTGCCCTGCCGCCACGTTGCGAACCTGGACCTCGAGATCGAACGGCTCCCCGGGGCGGACCGGGCCCCGCACGTCCACCCCCACCTCTGCCGCGCCGCGCAACCGCTGCCGGGCCCGGGCAGCCGACCCCGGCAACCCCAGAAACGAGGTCATGGCCACGTTCGCCCCCCCGAAACCGTGCTCGAAGTAAGGAGTTCGCTCCGTACCGAACGTGCTCGTCACCCCGGTGAGCACCGGTTTTTCAAGAGACCGCGCCACCTGCTGGGCCACCTCCGGCGGCACCATGTGGCAGTCCTGGCACTGGATGCCGTTGCGGGCGTACACCGAGGCCCGCCACTCGGCGTAGGTCCGCGCCACTTCGACGCCCCCCACCGGGTGGAACACGTTGTGGCAGGCGCCGCACAGCTCGCTGCGGGTGTGCAGCTCCGAAAAGGCCGTCTCGTGGAAGGTGCTGACCGCGTCGGCGTACGGCCCGCGTTTCGGCCCGTTGGGATCCACCAGCAAGCCGGCATTGCCCGGGGCCTGCCCCGGTTCCCGAAGAAGCACCCGGACCACGGTGTGGCAGAAATCGCACGTCACCCCCTCTTCGGCCCGGGGGGCGATGACGATCTCTCCCGAAGCCCGGATCCACACCTGCTCGGTCACCGTCCCCACCGGGGTGTGGCACCCGGCACACAGCCGGTCAAACCGGCCGCCCCGGGTCTGGGACGCCTCCCTCCACACCGCCCGGTACAGGGGATCCCGAAACGCGTTGGCGTGCATCGACCCCTGCCACTGGCGATACTGGTCCGGGTGGCAGTACCCGCACTCGGCTGCGGGAACATACGCTTCCGCGCCGGCCGGGTAGCCGGTCACGGTATCGATGGCGCTGGGGAAAAACGGCCCGTCCGCAGCTGCGGCGACGCACGCGGCCACCATCGTCAACAGGACGACCACCGAGAACCGGGGCATGTCTCCTCCCCACCGTCGGGTCGCCGGAAGGGCCACCGCTTCGGTGCGGGGAGGGAGGCTACCAGAATGAAGGGGTCCTGACCACCGGGTCGGCCTTCCCGTGGGATCAGGCAGCCAGCAGGCGCGCGCGGAAGAGCCCCAGCACGCGGTTGGCCGGATGACCGCGGGACAGGAACCGGAGGACCGGCCGCCGGCGCATGCCCATCTCGGCGAGGCGGGCACGGAGGGCTGGATGGCGGGAGTCGATTTTGAGTCCACGGCGGAACGCGGCATAGGCCTTGGATCGTTCGCCCAACCGGATCAGCAACACGCCGAGGGCGGCGTAGATGTCGGGGAGGTAGAACGCCTGGCGGATGGCCCGGATGCACGCCTCCACGCCGGGGCGCAGGTTGCCCGACAACATCGACCCCGCAGCAGCCCGGAACGCGGCCACCCGGGGGTCCGCGCAGGCGCCGGACGTCTCCAGCCCGTCCAGCACGGCCAGGCACTTGCCGTAGTCGCTCCGGTGGAACAGGTTCACGGCCGCCTGGATCCGGGCTTCCTCGTCAGCACCCCAGGACCGGTCGGGTCCGGCAGTTGCGGCGGGCTCGTCCACCACCGAGTCGAACAAGTCGTCGAACGCGCTGGGATCGATCTGCATCGGTCGCACCTATCGCGAAGCGGGCAAACGGTTCGACCAGGGCCTTTGCAATCCCCGCGCCAGCCCCTCCACGCGCCGGGGAAGGGGGCTCGGACCCGCCCGGGCAGCCGGTGCGTTCCGTACGCGTGACCCGGGTTTCCCCAGCGCGTGACCGCCGGACCGGCTACACCACCTCCTCGCCCCGTTCGCCGGTGCGGATCCGGACCGCCTCGTCGACCGGCAACACGAAGATCTTGCCGTCCCCGATCTTGCCGCTTCGGGCCGCCCGCTCGATCACCTCCACCACCTTCCAGGCCAGGTCGTCGGTGGTGACCACCTCGAGCTTCACCTTGGGCAGGAAGTCCACGATGTACTCCGCGCCCCGGTACAGCTCGGTGTGCCCCTTCTGGCGGCCGAACCCCTTGACCTCGCTCACCGTGATGCCCTGGATCCCGATCTCGGACAGGCTCTCCTTGACGTCGTCGAGTTTGAACGGCTTGATGATGGCCTCGACCTTCTTCATGGGTCCTCCTGGGGTTCGGGGGCGGCCCGGCCCAGCGCGCTCTCCAGGGACGCCAGACGCTCTTCCAGAGCCTCGATCGCCAGGAGCTGGTGGGGGCGGACCGAGTGGGCCGGCAGGGACGCCCGGCGCTCGGCCAGCTCGGCCCGCACCCGCTCCAGTTCCGCCTCCAGGGCTGTCCGGTCGGATCGGCTCATCGGTGTTCCTCCAGGACCTGCTCGATCCACTCCATGGCCGCGATCATGGCCGGGAACCCGGCGGTGGGCAGCGCCAGCAGGGCTGCGTGGCGCAGTTCGTCCGGGGTGAACCCCTCCTCCAGGGCCCGCCGGGCGTGGGACTTCACGCCGCCCCGGGTCTGCTGGCCGATCGCGATCCCCAGCCGGACCAGACGGCGGAACCGCTCGTCCAGCGGGCCTTCCCGGTTCACGGTCAGGGACAGTTCCATGTGGGCCCGCTCCACTTCGGGGTACCGCTGAAGGAAACGGCGGAACGGACGGGGTTGCTCGGACACGGGTCGTCCTCCTCTCTCCCCCCGGAGCGCCTGCCCCATCCTACCGGAACCGTCTCCCGGAACAAGGCGGACCGTGATATAGAAACCAACGAACGTCTTGCCGGACCTTCTCTTTTGCCGTTCGGGGTGGGGCCCGGTGGAGTGCCGGGTGCGGCCCCGCGGCTCGCCGCGCACCAAAAACGCCTGGTGCGCCGCCAGGACTTGACACACCGCTTTCCCAGGGGCCCACGGCGTTCCTGCCGGGCACCCTCGCGGGCGATCGGGCACCGCTACTGGCACCCGGCCGGAACCGGGCGCCACCCCGGGGTCGCCCGACAATGCACTTGAAGGTCTCTATACAACAGGCAGATCCGCTGCCGAGCCCGGAGCGCCCATGCCCCCCGTCGACTGGACCCTGGTGGTCCCGCCCCTGATAAAACCATCCGAACCGACGCCGGGCGTCCTCGTCCTGGCCGCGCACCTGCGGGCCTCGGGGCGGACGGCCACGGTGGCGGACGCCAACCTGTGGGTCCTGGACGACCTGCTGGCCCCCGAAAACCTGGCCCGCGCAGCGGAGCGGCTCGCGACGTCGGGGAGCGCCCTCGCCCGGGCAGCCACGTCGGCCCGCCGGTCCGTCCGGGGCGCGGCCGCGGCCGCAGCGGCCCTGCGCCGGCCCGACACCTATCGGGATCCGGGCCGGTACCGGGCGGCCGTGGACCGGATCAACGAGGGGCTGCGCGCCGTGTCCCGGGCCCGGGACGCCCGGATCGGCCTGGCCGACCTGGAGGTGCCCGGCCTGTCGCCCCTGTCGTCGGCCGACCTCGTCCGGGCCGCCCGGGAACCCGGCCGGGTGCCAATCGCGCCGGAGCTGGCCCGGGCTGCCCGGAGGATCCTGGCCGGGGAGCCCCGGCGGGTGGCAGTGTCGGCCACCTTCCTGAACCAGGCGCTGGCCGCGTTCGCCCTGGGCGGCCTCCTCCGGGCGCAAGGGTTTCGGGGGGACCTGGTCCTGGGGGGCGCGCTCCCGTCGGTGTGGGGCGAACTGCTCGGACCGGACTCGCCGGTGTTCGGGGTGTGGGACGCCGTCGTCCTCGGCCCGGGCGAGGACGCGCTGGCCCGGTGGACGGACGGCCCGCCGGTCCTGCCCGGCGTGCGGGCGCCGCGCCGGGGCGTCTGGCGCGCGCTGACAACGGCTCCGGAACCGCCGGCGGTCCGCTTCGATCCGGACCCGTCGGGGCTGGCCTGGAACCGGTACCTCGCGGCCGGCCCGGTCCTGCCCGTAGCCGCGACCCGGGGGTGTTACTGGCAACGGTGCGCGTTCTGCCCCGAGGCAGCACGGGGCACGGCCGGGTTCCTGCGCGGGGACCCGGCAGACCTGGCCCGCCGGGTCCTGGCCGCGGCCGACTGGGCGGGAGCCCGGTGGGTCCACCTGACCGACGAGGCCGTGCCCGTCTCCCACCTCCGGGCGCTGGCCCGGGGGCTACGGGGGACCGGCATCTCCTGGTACGGCTTCGCCCGGCCGGAGCCGGCCCTCGCCGACCCGGCCCTCGCGGCCGAGCTGGCCGCGGGGGGCTGCCGGCTGCTCCAGCTCGGGGTGGAGTCGGCCAGCCAGCGCCTCCTGGACTTGGTGTCCAAGGGTGTACGGACCGATCGGACCGGCGCCGTGGTTCGCGCCCTAGCCGGGGCGGGCATCCGCACCTACGTGTACCTGCTGCTGGGCCTGCCCACCGAGACCAGAGACGAGGCCGAGGCCACCTTCGACTGGGCCCGGCGCCACGCCGGCGCGATCACGTTCCTGAACCTCTCCCTGTTCCACCTTCCCCGGGGAAGCCGGCTGGAGCGCAGCGCGGAGCCCCTGGGCCTCCGATGGCTGGACGGGGCCCCCGGCCCGGACCTGTCCCTGTACCGGGCGTTCCACGACCCGCGGGGTTGGCACCGGCCCGACCTGCGCCGCC
>JAJRUI010000004.1 GCA_024277875.1 Deferrisomatales bacterium | reverse complement strand
GACCTCCTGCCCGCGTACCTGGTGGCCCGGGCGTTGCTCGAGCAGCCCACCGACGCGTTCCTGTGCGACCTGCTCGACCGGCTGGCCCGGCCCGGCTTGGTGGCCTTGGACGGCGCACCGGACGCGGCGGACGAAGAGCGGCTCCTCGAGATCCACGCGGCCGAGGCCAACCCCTTCGTCTTGCTGGGCGGGTTCCTGGACACGGACGTGGTGGACCCGGATCGGCTGGAGGGGCTGCTGTGCGTCCGTCTTGCAAAGGGAGCGTTTCCCCCCGATCTGCCCCCGCGGCAACGGTTCTCGGCCCCGGGCGAAGGCTCCCTGGCCGCGTATCTGGACGCGCTGGCCCGGGCCCAGCCCGGCCGGGCCGAGGCCCTGGTGCGGCTTTGGAACCTGCTGGCCGACGTGGAGGGCCGGGGAGGCGATCCGGTTCTGGACCTGTTCCTGTGCTGGGAAGGGGGGCACCGGGGCGGGCTCCAGCGGGCCCTGGCCCAGGGCTTTCCGCACGCGCTGGGGGCGTGGGTCCAGGGCCGCGGCGACCGCCACCTGCCCGACCTGGACCGGATCGCGGCCCACCTGCCCGGGGAGGGGGCCCTGCTGCCCCACCTGCGGGACGCCCTGCACCGGGCGCGCACCGCGCTCCAGTCCGAGTGCCGGGACATGGTGCTGATGCTGGAGGGCAGCCCGAGGGGGGACGTCGTGCTGGTGGAGATGCTGTAGCCGTGCGAACCCCTGGCCGGTGGGGCTGGCGCCGGCAGCCGACAGGAGCGTTTCCGTGCTCGACCTGACGATCGACATGGGCAATTACAACACGATCGTGACGTTTCGCGACGGTCACGACCAGGTCCACGGCCTGCTCCAGGGGGTGGCCCGGGCGGTGCAGGAGTTCCCCGGCAGCCTGTTCATCCCGTCCCTCGTGTACCTGGGCGAGGATGGGGTACTCCTCGGTGAAGAGGTGCTGTCCAAGGGGCTGTACGAAGACGAGGCGTGTTTCCGGGACCTGCGGGATCACGTGCTCCACCCGTCCCCGGTGGCCCGCAACGTGCGCGGGCTGCGGTACACCCACAAGAAGGCCGCGGCCACGTTCCTGTCCCAGCTGATGCAGCGGCTGTACCGGGAGCTGGGCGAGGGCATGAACGTGGTGTTCCTGTTCCCGAACCAGGGAGGGGACCTGTTCCGGGAGTGCCTGCGGTACACCGACCTGCACGGCGCCCGGTCCGTGAGCCTGGTGGACGAGGACACGGCAGCCGCCCTGGGCTACGGGGTGAACCTGTTCACCGACGACCTGCTGATGGTGTTCGACTTCGGGTTTTCGTCGGCCCGGGTCCGGGTGCTCCAGTTCCACTGGATGGGGCGAGAGGCGTACACCCCGCCGGTGCTCCGGGCGTCGGCCAGCCTGCCCCTGGGCACGGCAGACCTCAAGCTCAAGATCCTCCGGGAACTCCACAAGGAGGACGGCGACGAACCCATGCCGGCGTTCTACTGGAAGAAGTTCTCTCTCCACGACACGGACACCGAGAACCTGAGCCACGAGAAGTTCCGGGAGTTGCTCGAGCGGGAGGGGCTGGCCGCCCAGGTGCAACGGACGATCGACCAGGCCCTGGACGAGGCCGCCCTGGGCGGTGTGGACCGAAACCGGGTGAGCAAGGTGCTCCTGCTCGGTGGTGGGACCCGGATCCCGCTGGTCCGGCGGATCCTGGAAGAGAACTTCGGCGACAGGGTGTGCGGCGACCTGCCCGAACTCGCGGCCGGCCGGGGCGGGATCCTGTTCCTGTCCGACACGGCCGTGGACGACATGGTGCGGGACACCTACTGTCTCCAGGTGCGCGACCCGATCACCGGGGAGTACCAGTACCCGGTGATCGTGGAACGGTACACCCGGTGCCCCACCCGGGCACCCACCGCCCGGTGCGTGGTGAACACGTTCTACGACGGGCAGTACGAGCTGCACCTGAACGTGTTCCGGGCGGTTCAGGGCGCAGCGGACGGGGGGGGCGCCCAGGAGATCCTGTTCGGCGACGACGGCAAGATCAGTTTCGTGGCAGCCGGGGAGGGGGAGCAGTACGAGCCGGCCATGGCCTCGCCCCTGGCGATCCCGGTCAACCCGCCCGGCCGGATCGGGGAGCGCCGGTTCTTGCTGGAGTTCGGGGTGGACAACCGCAAACGCCTCGTGGTCACGGTCAAGGACCTGCGGGAGGAGAGCGTGCTGTGGGAAGAGAACCCCCTGATCGATCTGCGGTGACCCCTCTCCCGTCCGATCCGGAAGAGGCCGGGCGGGCGTCCAGGCGCCGGTTGGCCCTGGTCCAGCTACTCCTCGGCCCGCCCACGGTGCTGGTGGTGGTGATCGGTCTCGTCCTCGGTTTTCGCCTGGCCGGGAAACCCCTGGCTGCGGCGTTCTGGTGGACCCTGGGCCCGGTGCTGGGGGTGTTCGCGGTGTACCTGGGACGCGCGGCCGTGGTGTACCGGCGGGCGGCCCGCCCCGCCGACCCGGACGGCGGCGGGGGGAAAGACGCTCCGGAATAGGTCGGGAAGGGTAAACCCAGGGCTGCCTGCGGCCGATAGAGAGCTTGTGTGTTCGTTCCAGACGATCCTGAATCCAGGGAGGTGTGGACCCATGACCAGACGGTTGGCGTTGGGCCTGGTCTTGCTCGTCACGCTGGGGCTCTCAGCGTGCGGCGATACCAACGTGTTCGAAGGCGTGGCATCGGAGTCCGGCTACCAGGCGGATCTCGAAAAGGGGATCGCAGCCCTGGACGACCAGGACTGGGACGAGGCGATCCGGATCTTCGAGGCCATGGAAGCCACGGACGACGTTCGCAAGTACCTGGCGAGCGCGTACATGGGCCGTGCCGGGTTCGACGTCCTCGCCTTGGTGGACGACATCGCCGCGTTCCAGGAAGCCAACGCGGATGGCAGCACGTTGTACGATTCGCTGACCGGGCTTTTCGGGGGAGGCGGTGGCGTGCCCAGCCAGGCGCTCGAGGACGCCCGCAGCGATGTGGACGCGTCGCTGGAGGTCCTCCAGGGCGGGGACAGCACGTTCCAGGCCGGGGTGTACGCGGCCGTGGACATGGTGACGATCGTGGGGAGCATCGTGGGGGGCGACGACGTGACCGTCGAGGGGATCCGCGGGATGACCGACGAGGAACTGGCCGCAGCCGTGGCCGCCAACTACACGACCGGGAAGGCCGACGACCTGGTCCGCGACGCGGTCCTGGTGGCGGAGGCGGTGGTGGATCTGAGCGGCAACGACGTGGCCGACGATCTCAACCAGTTCCTGGACGACATCGGGTACAGCGACGATCAGCAGATCTCGGCCGAGGAACTGACGGCCTACCTGGCCGGATTGTAGAAGGGGGGGCGCGATGAGAAAAATTCTGTGCTGGGCGGCGGCGGGAGCCCTATTGCTGGCCGCAGCGGCCAGTGCCCGGGAACTGCCCCGGTACTACCAGGGGATCCGTCCCCTGGGCATGGGCGGGGCGTTCACCGCGGTGGCCGACGACGAGAACGCGCTGTTCTACAACCCGGCGGGTCTCGACCGGGTCGAGCGGTGGCGGATGGGGCTGGTGAACCCGTACCTGGAGGTGGGCGAGAACGGGTACGCGTTCTACCAGGACGCCCGGGACACGGATTTCGACAGCACCACCGAGGTCACCGAGTTGCTGCGGGACCACATCGGCGACTACCTCCACGGCCGGGCCGGGGTGGCCCCGTACTTCGTGATGCCCAACTTCGGGGTGGCCGCGGTCGGGCAGGCGGTGGTGAACACCGAGCCCCACAACGTGGCCTACCCCGAGGTCGACGTGGACGCCACCATCACCCTGGGCGGGCACGTGGGGGTCGGGTGGGGGTTCCTGGAGGACTCCCTGCGGGTGGGGGCCACACTCAAATACGTGCGCCAGAGCTACCTGCGCCAGACCTACGACGCAGAGGACATCGCCTCGGACGACTTCGAGGACCAGGTCCGGGACGACCTGAAGGACGGGTCCGGGTTCGGGTTCGACCTGGGAGCCATGTACACGGCCCCGGTGCTGCTCGAGCCCACGGTGGCCGTGGTGGTCCAGAACGTGGCCGACCTGGACCTGGGGGACGCCGGAGAACTGGCCCAGCAGATCAACCTGGGGCTGTCCGTTCGCCACGAGTTCTCGTGGCTGACGGTGGTGGGCGCGGCCGACTGGGTGGACGTGGGCAACGAGGTCGGGCTCGACGACGATCCGTACAAGCGGCTCCACTTCGGCCTGGAAGGACGGCTGGCCAGGATCCTGTCCGCCCGGGTCGGGCTGTACCAGGGCTACCCCACGTTCGGGGCCACCGTGGACTTCCGGCTGGTCCGGCTGGACTACGCCACCTATGCCGAGGAGATCGGCAGCTCGGCCGGGACCGATGCCGACCGACGGCACGCGATCCAGTTGACCCTCGGGTGGTAGCCGGAATCGTTCTTGACAACGGGCTGGGAGGCGTTAGGGTAAAGGCGTACCGGACGGGAGCGGCCTCGGGTGCCGAGCCCTGCGGGGCTCGCCCCAGGCACTGCCGGGGAGGGATGGCAACCGACAAGCCGAGTGGGTGACAAGCGCGTTGTGCAGCCCCCGACAGCCTAGCGGCCGCAACCGTCCGTGACGACGCCGGCCCCGGCGGAAGTGTTCCCGCCGGGGCCGGCGCACGTGTGGCGTTTAGCAGGATGCGGAAAAACCCCGTCCGTGGGTTTTTCCGCAACGGCCTCTCGGGGACGGCCCCGTGACTCGCCCCATCCATGGGGCTCGCCCGTTGGGCGCTTCTACGAAACGTCCGATTCCGCTTTCCTGCGGAATCGTCGAGGCCTCACAAATCACTCGGTTTTCAAACCTCGTGATTTGGCGCCCCTTCCGTGGGGCGCGTAGCAGGTTGCTTTTTCCGCAACCTGTTAGGCAGGCCCCGAACCTCGGGCTGGTTGGCCGGTCCGCGTGGGCTGCGGGGCCTGCCTCCGGCCGTGCGCGATGCGGGCGTGGGATCCGCCGCGCCCGGCGCTCCGGCAGCCCCCGCGCCCCCGGATTGCCAGCTGATCACCGGTCACCGACTGCAGCGTCTACCTCGCGCCGGGCCGGGGATGCGGGTAGGATGGGGGCGAAAAAAAGGCGATCGAGGAAAGGGAAGGCCACTCGCCGCCCTGCGGCTACCGCTCCGGTGCTTGTCCGGGGACCCCGGTGGTGCTGCCCGGGGGCCACTCGCCTTTCGGCTACCGCCCCGTACCCGGAGACTTCCCTGTTCTCGATCGCCCTTGGTGCCACGGGTCGTCCCCAACCAGCCAGATGCACGAGGCGTGCCCGCCTTTTCGGGTGAATTCTGACGAATGACCCCCTGTGAAGGGGGGAGAGCCGTCTCTTTTGTGGAAACAAACTTCCCACCCGGCAGAGAAGCGTTCTGTCCTGGACCAGAACGGAGAAACCGTGAAAACCCTGTTCCTGAAAAAGACCCTGACCGGACTCGCCCGCACCTGCGGGTGAGCCGCGAAGATCGGTCCGACGGTCCTGTCGGACGCGTTGAAGGCGCTTCCCTCTCCGGACGACCCGGACCTGCTCGTCGGGTTCGAGGCCAGTGACGATGCAGCGGTGTACCGGATCACGGACGAGATCGCCCTGATCACCACGACCGATTTCATCACCCCGCCGGTGGACGACCCGGTCTGGTTTGGCCGCATCGCCGCTGCCAACGCCCTGTCGGACGTGTACGCCATGGGCGGTCGTCCCCTGACAGCGTTGAACCTGGTGATGTTCCCGATCAAGGCGTTGGGGGCGGAGGTCCTCCACGGAGTCCTCGCCGGAGGCCAGGAGACGGTGGCCGAGGCGGGCGCGGTGCTGGTGGGCGGGCACTCGGTGGACGACGCCGAGCCCAAGTACGGCCTGGCCGTGACCGGACAGGTTCACCCCGACCGGATCTGGCGAAACGGCGGGGCCCGGCCCGGCGACGCCCTGGTGCTTACCAAACCCCTGGGGACCGGCGTCCTGTTCAACGCGTGCGTGTCGGGCCGCCTGGCCCGGCCCGCGTTGGACCCGGTGCTGCCGGTGGTGGCCAGTCTCAACCGGGCAGCGGCCGAAACGGCTGCCAGGTTCGGCCCCACCGCGTGTACCGACGTGACCGGGTTCGGGCTGGCCGGGCATGCCCTGGAACTGTGCGAGGGGAGTTCTGCGGCCGTGGAGCTGGCGTTCGACGACTTGCCCCTGTATCCCAACGCCGAAGAGATGTACCGGGCCGGGGTGTCCACCGGCAGCAACGGGCCCAACCGGGAGCTGGCCGCCGGGCGCCTGGAACTGCCCGCCCGGCTACGGCCCGAGCAGGTGGAACTCCTGTTCGACCCCCAGACCTCGGGCGGGCTGCTTTTGGCCGTGCCCGGTGATCGCGCGGACGCTCTCGTGTCCGCCCTCCACGCGGCCGGCGTGCCGTGGGCCCGGCGGGTGGGGCGGGTGGTGGCGGGCGCCCCGGCGGTGCGGGTTCTTTGACCGAGGACGGGCCGGCGGGTCCCCCGGTGCCGGCCCGTTCGGCTTGCCTTGCGGCCCGCTCCGGGTACAGTGGGCCGGTACACGGTGTTTTGGACGGTTGGAACGCGAGCCAGGAGGGGCGACATGGAGCGGGGACGGCGGTGGATCCGCGCGGGGATCGCGGCAGGGGCGGCACTGGTGCTGGGCGGGGTCGCGTTCGCGGCCGGCGGGGACGGCGAGCCCGCTTCCCCGTGGAAGGGCAAGGCCGAGGCCGGCTGGGTCAAGACCAGCGGGAACACCGACACCACCACCGCGGCGGGCAAGGTGGAGGTGGAGGCCGACTACGCCCCCAACCGGTACTTCGGCAAGGCCAGCGCCCTGTACGGGACCACCGACGGCGAGGAGACCGCCAACCGCTGGTACGCAGAGTTCCGGTACGAGCGGCTGCTGGCGGACCGGTTGTTCGTGTTCGCCGTCGCGGACTACCGGAAAGACAAGTTCGCGGGCTACGACGCCCGGGTGACGGCCGGCCCCGGTGTGGGGTACGACGTCGTGAAAAGCGCCAGGCTGACCTTCAAGACCCTGGGGTCGGTATTGTACACCCACGACAACTTCGTCAACGACCCCGAGACCGATGCGTACGTCTCCGGCAAGGCCGCGGGCGACCTCGCGTGGCAGATGACCGACACGGTCACATTCGGGCAGTACGCGGACCTCGTGATGTCGTTCGAAGACACCGACCGGTACTTCGTCACCTCGGACACCCGGCTCGAGGTGCAGTTGGCCCAGGCGCTCTCCCTGGCCCTGAGCTACGGCGTGGCCTACCAGAACGACCCACCGGCGGGCGCCGAGAAGACCGACACCGTTTTCCTCACCTCCCTGGTCGTCGGGTTCTGACCGGCTGCCGGAGATCTTTGCCGGCGTCCTCCATCGTTGACCCGGCAATCAAACAGACGCGCGCTTGAGCGAACGGGGCAACGGCCCTGCCGCTTACTAAACCCAACGAAAGCATTGCCAGATCCCTACCCTTTCCCTTGGGTAGTGCGGGGTGGGGGGCTGGTGGAGCGCCGGGTGCGGCCCCTTGCCTCGCCGCGCCGTTCGAACGTCCGGATCGTCTCCGGACGCCAAGGGTTCCGCTGTCGAGGTCCGGACCGACCGGCAAACAGCGGCATCACAAGGCGCGGCGATCGGGTGCCGCTACTGGCGCCCGGCCGGAACCAGGCGCCCACCCCGTACCCTGGCAATACAATTGCAGGTCTTAGTAGCGGCCAGATGCCACAGGTTTTTCCCGCCCACCGTCCCCTGAACTCCGATCCCTGATACGGCCGCGCCCGGCGCTCTGGCAGCCCCCGCGCCACCAGGTCTCCAACCGATCACCGATCACTGGGTCCCGGGTCCCCGGAGCGGCCCTGCCAGCCCGCAAGCCGGTTGGAAGCGGACGATTTTTCCCGAACAGGCTTTTTTTTGGCCGGCGTCCTGCCGTTACGTTTGGGGCACATGCCTCGTACGGGGAGATGGCCCATGGGTGCCTGGCAGCGGTTGGCGGGGGCAGGGGGGCTGGGGTGGTTGCTCTTGTGTCTGGCCGCGATCGCGGGTTGTTCCAGGCCGGAGCCGGTCCGGATCGGCTTTGTCGGGCCGTTGACCGGCCGGGTCTCGGCGGTGGGCACGGCCGGCCGGGACGGTGCGCTCCTCGCGGTGGAGGAGCAGAACGCCTCGGGCGGGATTCTGGGAAGGACGGTGGAACTGGTTATCTCGGACGACCAGGGGGAGCCCGAGCAGGGGGTGGAGGCGGTCCGACAGTTGATCGCCCAGGGCGTGGTGGCGATCGTCGGACCCATGACCAGCGCCGTGGCCATGGAGGCGTCAAAGGTCGCCAACGCCAGCGGGATCCCGATGGTCAGCCCGACCGTGGCGACCGATGCGCTGTCCGGCCGGGACGACTACTTTTTCCGGGTGGTCCCTTCGGTGAAACGGATGGCCGCCTCCCTGGCCCGGTACCTGTTCGGCCGGGCCGGTTGCCGCCGCGCAGCGGTGCTTTATGACCTGGACAACGCCGCGTACACGGCCGACTGGGTAGCCCGGTTCCGGGAGGCATTCGAGGCATCTGGGGGCTGGGTGTGGAGCCGCGGGTTCCGGCCCGGCCGGGAAGGATCCCTCCTTGCCCTGGTCGACGACTGCCTGGCCGTAGCTCCGGACTGCGTGGTGACCGCGGCCAGTGCCCTGGACACCGCCCTGGTGTGCCAGCAACTGGACAAGCGCGGGGTCCGGGTGATCAAGGCGACGGCCGAGTGGGGCACCAGCCAGCTGGTGTTCCAGTACGGAGGGCGGTCGGTCGAGGGCCTGGTGGGCTCCCAGGTGTACCCGGCGGAAGGCGGCCATCCCCGGTGTCGCCAGTTCCGGGACCGGTTCCGGAGCCGGTTCGGCCGGTTCCCCCACTTTGCGGCTGCCAGCGGGTACGAAGCCGCCAAAGTGGTGCTCACGGCGGTTACCCGGCAAGAACGGGGGGAAGCCCTCAGGGCGGCGATCGTGCGCATCGGTATTTTCCCCGGGCTGTGCGGACCCTTCGCCTTCGACGCGTTCGGGGACGTGGACCGGGCCACCACTGTGGTCGTGGGCCGGGACGGGCGCTTCGTCCCGGGGCCGTAGGCGCATGAACCGCTCCCTCACCTTCCGGACCGTCTTGTTTGCGAGCTTCTTCCTGGCCGCGGCCGTGCCCCTCGCCGTCGTGGGGACCGTGGCGTCCCGGTCCCTGTACGCGCAGGGCCGCGAGAACCTGGAAGCCCAGAACCTGGTGCTCGCCCGGGCGGTGCGCGGCGAGGTGCGCGCCCTCCTCCAGCAGCCGGCGACCGTGCTCGACATGGTCGCCAGCGTCGCGTTCGCCCCGCCCCTGCACGACCAGATCCCGGTGGACCGCGTGTTGCGCCGCGTCGTCCGGGCCTTTCCGTACTTCGAGTCGATCTTCTGCCTGGGCAAAGACGGCCGGATCGAGCATTTGGGGCTGTCCGGTCCCCTGGCCGGCAAGGAGGCCGATTACCTGGGGATGGACCTCTCCGGGCAGACGTTTTTCCGCGAGGGGTTCCCAGGAGGCCGCGGCCGGTGGTCCGACACGTTCCTGTCGGTGACGGCGGGGCAGGTGTCGGTCACCTACGCCCTTCCGATCCGGGACGGGGTGCTCGCCGGGGTGTTCTCGGTCGGCCGGCTGGCGGACCTGGTGGGGCGGGTTCGCCTGACGGGCCGGTTGGACGTGTGGATCCTGGACCGGACCGGGACCGTGATCTTCCACCCCGATGAAACCGTGGCCGCCCGGCGGACCAACCTGGCCAACCTGGAGCCGGTCCGGGCGGCCTTGGACGGGAACGAGGGTACCTGGCTGTTTCCCCTGGGCGCTCGACGGTTCCTGGGCAGCGCCGTGCGGATCCCGGAGACCGGGTGGGTCGTCCTGGTCACGGAGGACGCGCGGTTCGCGTTCGGGCCGATCACCCGGCTCCAGCAGGTGTTCGCCGGGGCGACCCTGGCCGCGGTGGCTGTCGCCCTTCTGGCGGCCACTCTGCTGGCCCGGCGGGTCGTCCGGCCCCTGGGCGGGCTGGAGGCCACCGCGGCGCGGATGGCCGCCGGCGAGTACGACGCACCCGTGCCCGACTCTCCTCTGGCCGAGATCCGGCACCTGGCCGACGGGTTCCGGGCCATGGCGCGCGCGGTACGCGAACGGGAACGGGCCCTGGAAACGAGCCGTTCCCGGTACCTCCAGCTGTTCAACGGCGGGACGGACGCGGTGTTCGTCCACCCGATGGGGTCTCCGGACGACCCGTGGGGTCGTTTCGTGGAGGTCAACGACGGGGCGTGCGTGCTCCTGGGGCGGCCCCGGGAGGAGTTGCTGGGGTTGCGCCCCCAGCAGACCGTGGCCCACCGCAGCGACCAGCGGGTGGCGGACGCGTACCGCACGCTGGCACAGGTCGGGTCGGCCCGGTTCGAGACGGCGCTCCGGGCCCGGGATGGCGAGGAGATCCCGGTGGAGATCGCCGCCCGGGTGTTCGATCTGGACGGCGAGCCCATGATCCTGGCCCACGTGCGGGATCTACGCGAGCGCAAGAGGGCCGAACGGGAGCGGGCCGCCCTGGAGGAAAAGGTGCGCCAGGCCCAGAAGCTCGAGAGCCTCGGCGTCCTCGCGGGCGGCATCGCCCACGATTTCAACAACCTGCTGATGGGCGTGCTCGGCAACGCGGACCTCGCCCTGGGCAAGCTGCCCCCGGGATCTCCGGCCCGGCCCAACGTGGAGGCCGTGGTCACCGCAGCCGAGCGGGCGGCCGAGCTGACCAACCAGATGCTGGCCTACTCCGGCCGCGGCAACTTCGTGGTGGAGCGCTTGGACCTGTCCGGACTGGTCCGGGAGACCGCCCACCTGCTGAGGACGGCGATCTCCAAGAAGGCCGTGCTCCGGTTCGATCTGCAAAACGGCCTCTCCGCGATCCAGGCCGATCCCACCCAGGTGCGCCAGGTGGTGATGAACCTGATCACCAACGCGTCCGACGCCCTGGAAGGGGAGGACGGCGTGATCTGGGTGCGCACCGGCCAGGTGGAGGCGGACCGGTCCTGCCTGGGGGCCGGGCCCGAGTACGGCGACCTTTCCCCCGGCCGGTACGCGTACGTGGAAGTGGAGGACAACGGGTGCGGCATGGACGCCGACACCCGGGAGCGACTGTTCGATCCGTTCTTCACCACGAAGTTCACCGGGCGAGGCCTGGGGTTGGCCGCTGTGCTCGGCATCGTCCGGGGCCACCGGGGTGCGATCCGTCTGGACAGCGAACCCGGCCGGGGCACCACGTTCCGGGTGCTGTTCCCGGTGTCGGACGGCCCGCTGGCCGGGCAGGCGCCCACGGACGACGCGGTCGGGGAGCCGACCGGGGAGGCCGTGCTGGTGGTGGACGACGACCCGTCAGTGCTGGAGGTCGCCGGCGCCATGCTTCGTGCGCACGGGTACCGGGTGTTCACGGCGGCCGACGGGCGGGAAGGGGTCCGGCTCTTCCGGGAAAAGGCCAGCGATATCTCCGCCGTGATCCTGGACCTCACCATGCCCCGGATGGGCGGGGAGGACGCGTTCCGGGAGATCCACCGGATTCGGCCCGACACGCCCGTAATCCTTGCCAGCGGCTACACCGAGACGGACGCGACGGGCCGGCTCGGGGGGCTCGGGATCGCCGGCTTCATCCAGAAGCCGTTCCGGGTCGCCGATTTGCTGGCCGTGGTCGGCCGGGCCCTGTCCCGGGAACGCCGCTCCCCCGGTTGACCGCCCCCCGGGTCGGCGGGACAATGCCGTGCCATGGGTACCGAGATCCGACGCGACCGGTTCTCCAGCCGTGAAGACCGGTCGTTCACCGAACGGCTCGAACGCTGCCTGGACGCCCTCGGCCGGCTCCTGGGCCGCCCCGGGTTCGGGCAGGGGCCGGCGACCGTGGGCGCCGAACTCGAGGTGTTTCTCATCGATCGCGCGGGCTGGCCCGCGCCGGTCAACCGGGAAGTGCTGGCAGCCACCGACGATCCTCGCCTGACCCACGAACTGATCCGGTACAACCTGGAGTGCAACCTGGTGCCCACGGGCCTGGCCGGCACCCCGTTTTCCGCGATGCAACGGGAGATCGAGAGCGCCCTGCACGCGGCCGCCCGGGCCGCCGTGGTTTGCGGCGCCTCGGTGGTTCCGATCGGCATCCTGCCCACCCTTCGGCCCGGGGACTTCGGCCCGGAAGCCCTGACCGATGCGCCCCGGTACCGGGCCCTGTCCGCCGCCTTGCGCCGGCGCCGGCGGGAGCCGTTCCAGATCCGGATCGACGGCAGGGAGTGCGCAGCGATCGCCAGCCCGGACCTGACCCTGGAAGGGGCCAACACCTCGTTCCAGGTCCACCTGCGGGTGGACCCGGACCGGTTCGACGCGGTGTACGACGGCGCCCAGATCGCCACGGCGCCGGCCCTGGCCGTGGCCGGCAACTCCCCCGTGTTCCTGGGGCTCCGGTTGTGGGAGGAGACCCGGGTGGCCCTGTTCAAGCAGGCCGTGGACGACCGGGTCGGACCCCCGGGGCGACGCCGGGGCCGGCCGCGGGTCACCTACGGGGAGGGGTGGTCGGCCGGCGGGCCGCTGGGGTTCTTCGCCCATGTGGTCCGGGACCACCCGGCGGTGCTCCCCGAGGTGGGGGACGAAGACCCGGTGGCCGTGGTGGAGGCCGGGGGCGTGCCCGGGCTGGTCGAACTGCGGCTCCACAACGGCACGGTCTGGCACTGGAACCGGGGCATCTACGACCCGGCCGGGGGGGGGCACCTGCGGATCGAGATGCGGGCCCTGCCCGCCGGGCCGACCCCGGTGGACATGGCGGCCAACGCGGCGTTCCTGCTCGGGCTCGCGTTGCACGTGGCGTCGGACGCCGGGCGGTGGACCGCCGCCCTCGCGTTCGAGGACGCCCGCACCAACTTCTACCGGGCGGCACGCAGCGGGCTGGCCGCCCGGCTGGTGTGGCCGGGCAGGGAGGGCGGCCCGCCGGCGGAAGTGCCGGCCCGGCAACTGGTACCGGCCCTGGTCGACCTCGCCGACCAGGGGCTGGCCGGCGCAGGTGTCGACCGGGAGGAGCGCCGGTTCTTCCTGGGTGTGATCCGGCACCGGGCCGCCAGCGGCCGCACCGGGGCGTGGTGGCAGCGCCGGGTGCTCGAGACCCTGGAGCCGACTCTGGGCCGGGAGGCGGCCGCGGCGGAGATGCTCCGGCGGTACAGGGAGCGGTCGGCGCGGGGCGACCCGGTGCACACCTGGCCGGTGGCGGGGCCCCAGTGACAGGGCGGGTTCGCGAAGCGGCGTGGGCCGTGGGGGGCGGGGTCCCGGATACCGTGACGGGGTTCCTTCGGGCGCTGGGCGGGCCGGCGGTGCTCCGGGTGCCCGGCCGGGACCGGACCCGGGTCCGGGCGATCTCGACCCTGCTCCACGGGGACGAGCCGTCCGGGATCCGTGCGGTCCACCGGTGGCTGAAGGACGGCCCCGTTCCAGCCACCGACGTGGTGGTGTTCGTCGGCGCGGTGGCAGCGGCGCTGGAGCCGCCGGGGTTCGCCTTGCGCCACCTGCCGGGGCGGCCCGACTTGAACCGGTGTTTCGTCACCCCGTGCGCGGGCGAGGAAGGGGCGATCGCTGCCGAAGCCCTGGAGACGCTGCTGGCTGCCCGGCCCGAGGCTCTGGTGGACCTGCACAACACCAGCGGCCGGACGCCCGGCTTTGCGATCGGCCGCTCGGCCCGCTCCGGGCTGCTGTGCCTGGCCAGCCTGTTCGTCCGGAACTTCATGGACAGCCGCGGCCGTTCGATCGGGTCCCTGGTGGACGCGGTGGGGGACCGGTTCCCCAGCGTGGTCGTGGAGTGCGGCCGCATGGGTTCCGCCGAGGCGGACCAGGTGGCCGGCCAGGGGCTGGCCCGGTACGTGACCGCCCCGGACCTGTGGGCGGCCTGTCTGCCCGACGCCAGGATACAGGTGCTCGGGGACCCGGTACGGGTCCTCGTGGCCCCTGGCACGCGGCTTGCCGCCGCCCACCGCCCGGAAGCCGGTGTAGACCTCACGGTCCTCCCGGACCTGGACCGCTGGAACTTCTCCGATGTCCAGCCCGGGCAACTCCTGGGCTGGCTCGGCTCCGGCCGTGGGTGGCCCCTCCGGGCGTGGAACGATTCCGGGCGGGACGTCTCCCGGGAGCTGTTCGTTCCGACCCCGGGCGGGGAGGTCCGGGTGGCCCGGCCGTTCTCCGCGGTGATGTTTACGACCCGGCCCGAACGGGCCGTGGGGGACTGCCTGGGCTACGCGTGCCGCCGGCTCTCGCCGGCAACCCCGGGGTCGCCTACGCCTCGGTGACGGTCACCCGTTCCATCCGGTCTCCCTGCCGGATCGCGTCCACCACGTCCTGTCCCTCGACCACCCGGCCGAACACCGAGTGCTTTCCGTCCAGCCACGCGGTGGCCACGTGGGTGATGAAGAACTGGGAGCCGTTGGTGTTCGGTCCCGCGTTGGCCATGGACAGCACGCCGGGGCCATCGTGTTTGAGGTCCGGGTGGAACTCGTCGTCGAACGTGTACCCGGGTCCCCCCGTTCCCGTGCCGTCGGGACACCCGGCCTGGATCATGAAGTCCGGGATCACCCGGTGGAAGGTGAGGCCGTCGTAGAACCCGTCGGCGGCCAGTTTCTCGAAGTTGGCGCAGGTGCGGGGGGCCTTGTCGTCCTCCAGCCGGAGGCGGATCACGCCCCGGCTCGTCTCGATCGTCGCGATCTTCACGGTGTGGATCCTTTGTTTCGGGGAAAAGGGCTGGCAGCAGCATACCATTGACGGCCCCGGCCGGGTACCGGCCCATCACCCGGCGCCGTGCCCCCCCGTGGCCACGGCCAGGTGCCGCACCAGGTTCACCACCCCCATCCCGGCCACGGCCAGTCCGGCACCCCGGAGCATCCAGCCCCGGGTCCGCTGGGACAACCACTGCGTGGCACCGCCGAACACCAAAAGCGCCGGGGCCGTGCCCAGGCCGAACCCGAGCATGGTGGCGGCCCCCTGGGCCGGGCTCGCGGTGAGGGCTGCGTTGAGGAGAACGGCGTACAGGAACCCGCACGGCAGGAGTCCCATGACCAGCCCCAGGGGGTAGGCGGCCACCAGGGGAGGCAGGGCGGCCAGCCGGCGAACGCCCCGGGTGAGCGACTGGACCGGGCCGGCCCACTCCAGGCGCATCACGTCCAGGCCCTGGAACGCCCCTGCGCTCCCCAGCCCCACCGCGATCACGAATACGTCCCCCCCGAGCAGCACCCACCGTCCGAAGCTCCGCAGCCCGGTGTCGTGGGCCACGGCCATCCCGATCCATCCGACCAGGAATCCGAGCAGCACATAGGTGGTGATCCGGCCGGCGTGGTACAGCGGGTGGAACCCGGCGCCCGCCCGGGATCCCCCCGCCAGGGCCAGGGCCGCGACGATGCCGCCGCACATGCCGATGCAGTGGCCCGAGCCGAGCAGGCCGGTCACGGCCGCGCCCGCGAACAACAGGGGCTCGGTTCCGGCGGTCATGGCGTTCCGTCTCCCGGGGCGTCTTCGTCGTCCATCAGCATCCGGTGTTTCGGTCCTTCCGGGTCGTCGAACTCGCCCGTGCGCACGGCCCACAGGAACACGAGCCACGCACCGGCGCCCAGGAACAGGGACAGGACGATCAGGATCACGGTCGATTGGAGCATCGCGCAGCCGGGGTTCGGGCGGTGGCGTTCGAGCAGGATACCAGCTCGGTGGCGTTTCGCCACCCCCTGTTCCGGGCGCAAGCGGCGGGTGGCGTGGTGTGTTCCCCTCGGATTGCTTTTTTGAGTCGCCATGTGGGAAATTTGTTGGCAAATTGGAGAAAACAACTCAGCATATCCGTGCCTGGGATGGCTGGGTTGGACGGCAAGATACTTGCAAGAGTAGCCGGATGTCCGTTCGCCCGGGGGGGATGCTCCGGCTTTTCGGGCACAGCCGCGACCTCACAGCTTGCGGGGAACCCCATGACGGTCTTCGCCGATCCACCGTTCGACGCCCTGGCCGCGGCCGGGGACTGGCCGGCCTACGGCCGCGAGCTGGCCCTGGCCGGATGCGGCTGGTGGTTTCGGATGGACATCCCCCGCATCGACGGGCACCTGCGGGTGTTCCTCGCGCACCAGTCGGCCGGGCTATCCCCCAGACTCCGGCTCCTCCAGGGCGTGGTCACGCCCCTGCCCGGGGCGGAAAAGCTGCCCGGGACCCTCTCGACCCTGTCCGCCCTCCACCGGGTGCTCCTGCTCAAGCGGGACGTCGAGGGAGCGGCCGTGTGCGCCGGCCTCGCGCTGGCGGCCGTGTGGGACTTCGGCACCGATCTCGGGCTGTCCCGGCCGTGGCTCCACCGGGCTGCCGAACACCTGGGGCGTCCCGGGCTCCCCGTGCTGGCCCGGGCCCACCTGCTCGCGTTCGCCGCGTTGTTCCGCCTGTTCCTCGATGGGGATCTTTCGGGAACCCGGGAACTGCTGGAGCGCCAGGCAGCGGCGGCTGCCGACGCCGACTGCGCCGAACTGACGGTGTACGGGGCTTCCCTGCGCGCCCTGGCCGAGCTGTTCGCCGGGGACGGGGCCCGCGGAGAGGTGTTCCTCCACGACGCCCGGCCGTTCACGGACCGGGTGTCGGCCACGTCCCACGCCAGGGTGTATCACGAACTCGTCCGTGGCGTGCTCCTGAACGGCCTGGGCCGGCCCGCAGAGGCGTTGGCCGCGCTCGAGCACGCGGCCGGCCTCCTGCCCGAAGACTGGATGCCCGTGTCCATGCGGGTACAGCTGGCGGGATACCGGTTGATGGCGGCGGCACTTCTGCGGGACGGGGCGGCCGCGGCCCGGTTCGAGGGGCAGGTGCGCGACCTGGCCGTGGCCGACCGGAATCACTTCCACGCCGCGTTCATGCACTTCAGCCTGGGGGCGGCCCACCTGCGCCGCGGCCGTCCGTACCGGGCACTGATCCACGCCCAGACCGGCGAGGGGCTGGGCCGGTCGTCCGGCAGTCCCGTTCCCGCCCTGCTCAACACCGTCCTGGCCGGCCAGGCGTTCGCCGAACTCAACGAGTGGGAAGAGGCGGAAACCGCGTTTCAGCAGGTGGACCGCCGGGGTGCGGGTATGGGGTTCTTCGAGCGGGCCGTGGCGGTGGAGCGGGCCCACCGGGCGTTCCTGGAGGGGCGGACCGATCGCGCCCGCACATGCCTGGAAAACGCGGGGTTCCGCAAGAACGATCCCGGCGCGGTGTACAGCCCGTTCCGGAGCCCGCGGTTCAACCGGGCCCTCCGGGACCGGCTCCGGCCCACCGACAACGCGTGGCGTTTCGATTCCAGTTGCCGGATCAAGGTGGAGACCCTCGGGGGGTTCTCGCTCACGGTGGACGGCCGGACCGTGTACGACCGCCGGTGGGGCTCGGGCCGGTCCCAGCAGTTGCTCAAGCTCCTGGTGGCCCTGGGGGGCGCGCGGGTGCCCGTGGAGGGGCTCACCGACGAGCTGTGGCCCGACGCGGCCGGCGACCAGGCGTACGCCAACTTCAAGACCACCCTGGCCAGGCTGCGCAAGGTGGGGGCCGGGCAGGGAACCCCTCCCCTGTGGATCCTCCTCAAGTACGGCCGGGTCTCCCTTTCCCGGGCCCTGGTGGGGGTGGACGCCCTGCGGTTCGCGGACCGGGTGCGGGCGTACCGGAGCGCCCCCGAACCCGCCGAACTCCCGGGCCTCGTGGAGGCCTACACTGGTCCGTTCCTCCCCCGCGACAACCATTCGGCCGTCCTGGCCCGGTTTCGGGTCGAACTCCGGAACCGGTTCGTGGAGGGGGTCGAACGGCTGGTGGACGCAGTCGGCGCGGGCGCCGTCCGGGTGGATCTGCAGGCCCACCTGGCCCGGGCCGTGGAGTTGGCCCCTGGCGCCGAACGGCTGCACGTGCTCCGGGTTCGCGCCCTCCTGTCCGCCGGGTACCGGATCGACGCCCTGCGCGCGTATCGCGAGGCCGAGGCCCACTTCAGGGATGCGTTCGGCGTGGCCCCCGGCGAGGAACTCGGCCGCCTGGGGGCGCGGGCCGGGGCCGTGCCGGAGCCCTGACGGAAGCCGGACGGGAGGGCGCCAGGGGCGCCCTTTTTTTGGTTGTGTTACCGAATGTGTTACCGGGGTGTTCCCCCCCCGGGTGTAGTCTGGAATCAACCGACGTTTTGGGATTGCGGTGCCGTTGTTTCGGGGAAAGGGGGCGACATGGGGCTGGTGGGCCCGGGCCCGGGCCGGCCAGGGGGCTTTTCGGCCGGTTTGGCGAAAGCGGTGCTGGTGAGCGCGGCCGGCGCCCTGCTGTGGGCCGGCGCGGCCGCGGCCGTACCGCCGCCCCGCGCGTTCGAGCCGGGCCGCCCGATCGGGTTCGAGGCCGAGACGGCGACGGGGGTGGTCTCGGCCGTGGTCCACTACCGGCCGGTGGGGGCGCGCCGGTACCGGCAGCAGCCGGTGCCGGTGGTGGACGGACGGGCCGAAGTGGAGCTGCCGGCCGATGCGGCCGTGCCCCCCGGGGTGGAGTACTACCTGGAGGTCCGCACGGCGGACGGCCGGGTCGTGACCGACCCGCCCCGGTACCCCGAGTACAACCCCCACCGCCTGTCCGTGGAGCACCCCCGGCCGCTCCTGGTGGCCCGGGCCGGGGGCGCCGGCCCGGAGCAAGCCGGCGGGGCGTATGCGTTCCACATCTCGGGGGCGACCGGGGGCGTGCGGTTCCTCCTG
>JAJRUI010000064.1 GCA_024277875.1 Deferrisomatales bacterium | reverse complement strand
GCCTGTTTTTGCTATCGATTTCACGGTCAACGTCACCCGAGGAGGAAGGAGGTGGAGATGTCCCGTCGTCATCGTTGGTTCTGGGTGGTGGTGTGTGCCGTGGCGTTCGTGCCGGGGGTCCCGATTTCCACCTGGGCTGGCAGCCCGGCCCGGGCGGAACTCCAGGCGCCGGTGAACCTGAACACCGCCGGCGTCGCGGAACTGGTGCGCCTGCCCGGGGTCGGGGAAAAGATCGCCCGGGCGATCCTGGACTACCGGGACCAGAACGGTCCGTTCCGGTCGGTGGACGACCTGCTGGCGGTCAAGGGGATCGGGGAGAAGAAGCTCCAGAAGTTCCGGGAGCTGGTCGTGGTGGAGTAGCGGGCTGCTCGAGGGGCAGCTTGCAGCGCATTTCGCGAAGGGGGGCCAGCCTCCCGTTTGAGACGTCGCCCGCCGGGGAGTGTGCCCGGGCGGGCTGTTTTTTTGGGGTGCCCGCTTGACTTACGCAAAACTTACGCATATGCTCGCTTCCATGGAAACCCACCGGCTCACCCCCAAACAGAAACGGGTGCTCGAGTTCATCCGTACCTATGCGGAGGCCAACGGGTACGCGCCCACCCAGCGGGAGATCGCCCGGAGGTTCGGGTTCCGGTCCCTGGGCACGGTGCAGAACTATCTGGTGAGACTGGAACGCCAGGGGCTGCTGCGGCGGGACTGGAACGGCCGTCGCGCGCTGGAGGTGGTCCGGCCCGAACCGGCCGGCCTCGAACTTCCCCTGGTGGGGTTCGTGGCGGCAGGCCGGCCGATCGAGGCGGTGTCGTCGCCGGACGTGATCGAGGTGCCTCCCGGCATGGTGCGGGGAGGCGAGAACTTCGTACTCCGGGTGGTGGGCGACTCGATGGTGGGGGACGGCATCCTGGACGGCGACTACGTGGTCGTGCGCCGGCAGGCCCACGCAGCCAACGGCCAGACCGTGGTCGCCCTGGTTGACGGCGAGGCCACGGTCAAGCGGTTCTACCGGAGGGCGGGACGGGTGGAACTGCGGCCGTCGAACCCGCTGATGGATCCGATCGAAGTTGGGCCGGGACAGGCGTTCGGGATCGAGGGGGTCGTGATCGGGGTGATCCGCCACTGCGCGTGAGGGGCGGCCGAGGAGGAACGGTATGGGCGGCAGGGTGTTTCAGTTGGCGACGGCGGGCGCGGGGTTCCTGGCCGGATACGGGTGGGCGGTCTCCCGGTGGGCCGGGGAGGTCCACGCGGCCTCGCTCCTGAAGGCCGCGGTGGGGCCGGGGTTGGCCGTGTCCGGCCTGTACGTGGGGGTGCTGGCGCTGGTCCTGTGGGGCCGCGCGCCGGCAAAACCGTCGGTCACCCGGCTCCGGGTGGTGGTGTCTCCCGCGGCGTTCACCGGGTCGTTCGTGGTTGCGGCCGCCGGGCTGTCCGGGGCCCTGGCACTGGTGGGGGGGTGAGGGGCTACTGCTGTTCGGGGGCGGGCTTCCCGGGGGGCTCGGGTACCGACAGTCCGTCCAGGATCAGGTAGTTGTAGTTGGACGCCAGATAGTCGAACGTTCCGTAGACCGTGATCAGGTCCCCGTCCCGGAGCCCCCGGAGCAGTTCGACCTGGGGGTGGTCCTTGCGCAGGTACATGCGCACGATGCAGGGCTTGCCCAGGGCGAAGCACAGGTAGTCCTTGGTGTTGATCCCCGCCTTGCGCAACACGTGACAGAACTGGCTCCCTTCCAGGTACCGGCCGGTGATCTGCACCTTCTTGCCGGCAAGGGCCGCCCGCTCCCGCACCAGCACGCACTGGGTGATTTTTTCGTAGTCGTTGGGGTTCAGCTCGGAACGTCCTGGCACGCCGGCCGCCAGGAACAGCCCCAGCACCACCCCCAGGACCACCGTCGCGCGTCTCTCCATCGGTCTCCCCCTCTTCTTCGGCTCGACCGGCCGCCGGTGGAAGGAGTGTACCAGGATGATCGGGGAATGCACACCGGGCCTGTCGCGGGTGGATCGGGCCCGCCGAGTTCGTGTATGCTGCCCGGATAAAGCTGCCGGTTTTTGTCCGGTTTCCCCGTGGGAACCGTTCGGGAGGTGATGGTGTGAGACGCTGGGTCTGGGTGGTGGCGGTGCTGGTGTGGGGGCTGGTGGGTGGAGCGGCGCGGGCCGAGTTCGGGGGGCTGCCCGGGTATGCGGGCAGCGACCGGTGTGCCGAGTGCCACCCCGAGGTGTACGCCCAGTGGCGGCTCACCCCCCACGCCCGGATGCTGGTGGACGCCACGCGGGATCCGTTTGCCGTGCTGGCCACCGATTTCCACGGCGGCATCCCGTTCGAGCGCGAGGACATCGCGTACACGGTGGGCAGCCACTGGATCCAGAAGTACCTGACCCGGATCGACGGCGTGCTGTACGTGCTGCCCAAATACTGGAACATCTCCGACCGCAAGTGGGAGCCGTACAGCATCTGGAACTGGCGAGAGCAGCCGTACAACGTGTACTGCGACGGGTGCCACGCGGTGGGGTTCGACGCGGAGACCCAGAGCTTTTTCGAGCCCGGGGTGGGGTGCGAGTCGTGTCACGGCCCGGGCCAGAAGCACGTGGACACCGGCGGGCGGCTGTCCGAGATCGTGAACCCGGCCAACCTGCCGCCGGACCGGGCCGTCATGGTGTGCATGGCGTGCCACACCGACGGCCGGGACCGGGCCTCCGGGAAATACCCGTTTCCGGTGGGGTACAAGCCGGGGGACGACCTGGCCGACTACTTCACCGACTTCTTCATGCCCAAACCCAAGAGCAACCGGTGGTACTGGGGCACGGTGGACTTCCGGGAGCGCAACCGGATGTGGTACTTCTTCCAGTCCAAGTTCTACTCGTCCACCCGCGCGTGCGAGGTGTGCGGGTTCGACCGGGGGATCACCCAGAAGGCCGAACGGTACATGAGCCGCACCGAGTACTGCGGCACCTGCCACAAGTTCCGGTTCGAGAAGTTCACGGCCCACTCGGGCCACCCTCCCGAAAAGGTGGGCTGTGCAGACTGCCACGTGCCCGAGATGGCCAAGCCGGGCAAGACCTACTCGATCCACGACCACAAGTTCGACTTCAGTCAGCCGCCGCCGCCGTGCACCACGTGCCACGAGCCCGGTTCGGTGGAGGGGGACGTTTGCGCCCACGAGCCGTCGGACTTTCACCTGTCCAGGGTCAAGTACCCCCGCCAGCTCTCCATGGAGGAGGCGTGCGTGTACTGCCACAACACCGACCTGAAGGAGTCCCGTGACGAAGCGTGGGCCCGGAGGGAGATCCGGGAGTTGATCGACCGGTTTATCGTGGAGTAGCGGGGCGGGCGTCGCTCCGGGGAGGGCTGTGATCGGGCAGGCTGCTGAAAAAGCGGTCCGCGCGGTGCACCCCAGGAGGGGGGTGCCAAATCACGAGTTTTTGCTCGATGCTCGCCTTCGGCGCACCCGAAAACAGGGCCGGAACCCTGCGGGATCCCGGCTCTGTTCGCACCGCTGGCAACCGAAACGGTTCAGGGCTTCTGGCCCTGTTTCATCCGCCTCATCCGCTCCATGGGATCGCCCTTGCCGCCCCCCGACTTCTCGGGGAGCGCCAGCAGGCCCCGGATCACCCGGGCGAGCAGGTCCCGGGCCGGTTCCTCTTGGCCGTCTGCCAGTAGTTCCCCGGCCCGATCCAGGTACGCGAGCACCGTCGGGGCCTGGGGTGCGGCCTGGGCGGGCCCGATTTCGGCGACGGACGCGACAGGCTCCACCTCCTGGGTGCCTCCCGCTGGTTGGGCCCCCTCATCCGCCCCGGCTTGGCCAGCCTCGGACTCTTCCTCTGCTCCGGCGGTGTTCCCGGGGGGCTTTTCGCCCCCGGCGGGTTCTGCGGGCGCCTCCCCTGCGTCCGATGCGGGCGCTTCCGTTTCGGTCGTCTCGGACCGGGGTGGCAGGGGAGGGAGGGCGGGCAGGTCCGCGTCCTCGGTGTACGACACGGCCTTGCGGCACAGGTCCAGCGCCCGGACCAGGTCTCCGTCCTCCAGGGCGAAGTGGGCCTGGCCGGCCAGCCCCATGGGAACCGTCCCGTCCAGTTGCACGGCCTTGTCGAACGACGCCCGGGCCTTGTCCTCCGCGCCCTTTCTCCCCTCGCTGGCCAACCCCAGGTCGATCGCGCCCATCAACGCGTGGGCGTCCGGGAAGTCCGGGTCCTGCTTGATCACCTTTTTGAGCTTGCGGGCTGCTTTGGAGAACTGGCCCCGGGCGTACAGGGTGTGGGCCAGGCCGTAGTGCAGGGTGAGGCGCTTGTCCGCCCTGTACCGCTCCCGTTTGGGCCTGGCCCGTTCGGCCTCGGCCTCGGCCAGCCCGAGCACCTGGCGGATGTGGTCCCTCATGTCCTCGTACGCGCTGCTGGGCCGGCCCGAGAACTCGTACCCGATCACCAGATCGGCATCCAGGAACGCGGTGGCCGGCGTGGCGATCACCCCCCAGGTGCTGTACTGTTCCAGGTCCCGGTCCACCACGATCCGCACGCCGGTGATCTGGTGCTCCGCCAGGTACGACCGGATCCGGTCGCTCAGGTCCGACGGGGCGTCCGCGCCCTCGGCGTTGATCGCGAGCACCCGGAACCCGTTGGTGCCGAACTCGGCCGCCAGTCTTCCGAGGTCCCCGAGGATCAGCGCGGACTTTGGACTCCACATCGCCCAGAAACACACCGCGGTGAGCGGGCTGCCCCGGTACTCGTCCAGTGTCACGGGAACGCCGTCCAGATCGGGCAGGGTGAAGCCGGGCGCGGCGTCCCCCGCCTTCACCCGCTTGAACGCGGCCGCAGACGTGGTCTCCACCGCGGTGATCATGAAGGCCAGGGCCACGGCCAGCCAGGTGAGACGCCGGATGCACACCATGGTTCCTCCTCGTCCTCGCAGACCAGCGCGGGGATGCCCAGCGCTGTACCGAAACCCCAGAAGAGTACCACCCGGATCTGCGGCACTTCAAGGAACCGACCGACCGGTTCCCTGGCCGGGCCGGGTGCGGTACGCTGGGGCCCCGGTGCGCGGCCCCGGGGCGGCCCCCGGTTCAGGCCGGGTGCGAATGCCGCACCCGATCGCCGCGCGAGGTTGTCCGGCTGACACGCCCGCGGGCCCGGCGAAAGCGGTGTGTCGAGCCCTGGTGGCGCACCGGACGTCTTGGTGCGCGGTGAGTCGCGGGGCCGCGCCCGGCGCTCCACCGGGCCCCGCCCCGAACAGCCCCAAGAAAAGAGAGAATCCGGCAAGGCTTGCGTTGGTCTCTGCCTAAGGATGAAACGCGGTAGCGTGGGGCGCAGGGCCCTTCCCCGGTTCCTCCCCGCGATGCCGTGCGGCCGACCGCCGGAAGAATGGGAGGTGCGGGATGGGAAGCGCTTTTCGGGTGGCGCCGGACGTGGCCCGGGCGGTGGCAGAGGGGCGTCCGGTGGTGTGCCTGGAGACCGCCGTGCTCACCCACGGCCTGCCCAGACCCGACAACCGGGAGGTGTGCGCCGGGATGGTGGAAGCGGTGCGCGCCGCCGGCGCCGTGCCCGCCCCGGTGGCCGTGGTCGCCGGAACGGTCACGGTGGGGGTCGATCCGGCCGACCTGGACCGCTTGGCGGCCGGAGGCCCGGATGTCCGAAAGGTGTCCGTGCACAACCTGCCGGCCGTGGTGGCTGCGGGCGAGTACGGGGGCACCACGGTGGCCGCGACCCTGTGGGCCGCGGCCCGGGCCGGGGTGGCCGTGTTCGCCACGGGCGGGTTGGGCGGCGTCCACCGGGGTGGGGGCGGGTCCCTGGACCTGTCCGGCGACCTGGTCGCCCTGGCCCGGTACGGCGGGTGCGTGGTGTGCTCGGGACCCAAGGCGGTCCTGGACGTGGCGGCAACCGTCCAGGTGTTGGAGACCGCGGGCGTGGTGGTGGCCGGGTATGGCACCGGCCGGCTGCCCGCGTTCGTGGCCCACCCCACCGACCTGGCCGCCGGAACCCGGATCGACACCCCGGCCGAAGCGGCCGGCCTGGTCCGGGCCAGGGACGCCCTGGGCCTGTCCGGCGCGGTAGTGGTGGCCAACCCCCCGCCGCCGGAACACGCGCTGCCGTGGGACCAGGTTGACCGGGCCGTGACGGACGCCCACGTGGCGGCAGAGGCAGCAGGCGTGGTCGGGCCCGAACTCACGCCGTTCCTGCTCCGGGAGGTGGCCCGGCTCACGGCCGGCCGTTCGGTGGCGTCCAACCGGGCGCTCCTCGTGGGCAACGCCGGGCTGGCCGCCCGGATCGCGTGCTGCCTCGCGTTCCCGGGGGGCCCGCGGCTCCCTTGACCCGTTCCACGGGCCGCGCGTATGGTTGATCCCCTTCTCGATTCCTGTAGGTGGTTTCCATGAAGCGTGTGGTGGTGATCGGCGGAGGCCTGTCTGGCCTGGCTGCGGCCAGGGCCGTGCTGGACGAGGCGGACCGCCGGGGCGAGGCCGTGTCGGCCACGGTGCTCGAGGCTGCTCCCGAACCCGGCGGCAAGATCCGCTCGGTTCGGGACGAGGGTTTCCTGTGCGAGCAGGGGCCCAACGGGTTCCTGGACAACAAGCCGTCCACCCTGGCCCTGGCGCGGCGCCTCGGCATGGAGGACCGGCTGCTCAAGTCCGAGGACGGGGCGCGCAAGCGGTACGTGTTCGCGGGCGGGGTGTTGCATCCCCTGCCCGAGGACCCGATGAGCTTCCTCGCGTCCGGCATCCTCAGCATCCGGGGCAAGCTCCGGCTGGCCGCCGAGTTCCTCCTGCCCCAGGGGGATCCGGACGAGGACGAGACCGTGGCGGCGTTCGTGCGCCGCCGCCTGGGCGACGAGGTGCTGGACCGGTTGATCGACCCGATGAGCGCCGGGATCTACGCGGGCGACCCCGGGGTGATGAGCCTCAAGAGCGCGTTTCCCCGGGTGGCCCAGCTCGAGCAGCAGTTCGGCGGCTTGCTCAAGGGCATGCTGGCCATGCAGAAGATGGCCAGGGCGTCGGGCCGGGCCGGGCCCCAGGGCGCCGGTCCGGGCGGGGTGTTGTGGAGCTTCCGGGACGGAACGGCCGAGCTGGTCCAGCGGCTTGCCGAGAGCCTGGCCGACCAGGAGGTGCGCACCGGCGCCGAGGCGGTGGGCCTGCGGAAGGCCGGTGGGGGCTGGGTCGTGGAGGTGGCAGGCGGCCAGGCGGTTGCTGCGGACGCGGTGGTCCTGGCCACCCCGGCGTACGCGGCAGCCCGGCTGGTGGAGGCGCTGGACGACCGGGCCGGCGATCTCCTGCGGGCGATCCCGTACGTGCCCGCTGCCGTGGTGTGCACCGGGTTCCGTACCGGCGCCCTGCCCCGGCCCCTGGACGGGTTCGGCTTCCTGATCCCGGCCTCGGAGAAGCGCCAGATCCTGGGCTCCCTGTGGAGTTCGTCGATCTTCGCCCACCGGGCTCCGGACGGGTCGGTGCTGACGACCCAGATCGTGGGCGGCGCCCGCAGCCCCGGCCTGGTGGGGCTGGGGGACGACGACCTGGTGGGCCGGGTCCGGGGCGAACTCGGGGCGATCCTGGGGATCCGGGCCGAGCCCGTGTTCGTTCACGTGGCCCGGTGGGACCGGGCGATTCCCCAGTACGTGGTGGGACACGCCGAGCGGCTGGCCGAGATCGAGGGCCGGGTGGCCGCCCTCGGGCGGGTGTTCCTGGCCGGCAACGCGTACCACGGCATCGGGATCAACGACTGCACGGCCCGGGCCGGGGAACTCGCACCCGCCGTGGTGGACGCCGTGGCCGGGGAGGGGGCGTGATGGAGCGGTTCGACGCGATCGTGGTGGGCGCTGGCCCGGCCGGCACCACCGCCGCCCTGGTCCTGGCCCGGTCCGGACTCCGGGTGGCGCTTCTGGAGCGGGGCGCGTACCCAGGGGCCAAGAACCTGATGGGCGGGGTGCTGTACACCGAGGTGCTCGCGTCCCTGGTCCCGGACTTCCGGGAGCGGGGCGCGCCGTTGGAGCGGTACGTGGCCCGCCGGGGCCTGAGCATCTTGTCCGCCGGCGCCGAGACCGCCCTGTCGTTCCAGACCGGCGCGTGGGACGCCCCCCCCCACAACCACGGGTACACCGTGCTGCGGGCCCGGTTCGACCGGTGGTACGCGGGCCTGGCCGAGGAGGCCGGCGCCGAACTGGTGTGCGGGGTAGGGGTGGACCGGCTCCTGGCGGACGGCGACGGCACGACGTGCGGTGTGGCCGTGCGGATGCCCGCAGATGCGTCGCCGGCCGAGGGCGAGCTGCGTGCGCCCGTGGTGATCCTGGCCGACGGCGTCAACTCGGTGCTGGCCGAGGCTGCCGGGCTGCGCCCGAAACCCCGGCCCGGCCACGTGGCCCTCGGGATCAAGGAGACCCTGGCCCTGCCCCGGGAGACGATCGAGGACCGGTTCGGGCTGGCCGGCGACCAGGGCGTGGCGTGGACCTACGTGGGCGAGGCCACCGGTGGCCGCAGGGGCGCCGGGTTCCTGTACACCAACCGGGACACGCTCAGCGTCGGGCTCGTGGTGTACGCGGCCGACCTGGCCGACAGCGACGTGGCACCGGCCGAGTTGCTCGACCGGTTCAAGGAACACCCGGCCGTGGCCCCACGCCTGCGGGACGCCGAACCCCTGGAGTACGGCGCCCATCTGGTGCCCGAAGGGGGGTACGACCGGGTGCCGCCCCTGGCGCGGGACGGGCTGCTGCTGGCCGGGGACGCGGCCGGCCTGGTGGGCGCGTCCCCGCGGCCCCAGGGGTCCAACTATGCGATGGCGTCGGGGGAACTGGCGGCCCGGGCCGTGCTGGAAGCCCGGGAGGCCGGTGACTTCTCGGCTGCGGCCCTGTCCCGGTACCGGGACCTGCTGGCCGAGAGCTTCGTCCTCAAGCAACTGGAGCACCACCGGGACTGGCCCGGGTTCGTGGAGCGCAATCCCCACGTGTTCGCGTCGTGGCCGGCGGCGCTCACGGCGCTCGTCGAGGCGGCCCTGCGCCAGGACGGCCGGGAGCCGCAGCAGCGCGAGGCAGAGCTGTGGGACCTGTTCCAGCGGCGGGTGGGGGTGCTCCCGCTGGCCACCACCGCGGTCCAGTTGCGCAACGCCCTGCGCATCCTGGGGTACGGCAAGACCGACCGTCTGGTCGAGTACCTGGCGCGCAACTGGTGACGGCGACGGAGCGTACTGGCGTGAGCAAACGGCCCACCGTGGAACAGCGGCTGTACTGGAACGAGACCCGGCCCGACCGGGTGTCCCACCTGGACGTGCGGGACCCGGCCCGGTGCGGGCCGTGCGACGGCCGGCCGTGCGTGCGGGTGTGCCCGGCCGAGACGTACCTGTGGGAAGCGGCGGACGGCCGCCTGGTGATCCGGTTCGAAAACTGCCTGGAGTGCGGCGCGTGCCGGATCGTGTGCCCCCACGACAACCTGGACTGGCGTCTTCCCCTGGGCGGCAGGGGCATCTGCTACCGGTACGGGTGAGACGCCCGGCACCGGACCGCAGCCCGAGCGAGGTGATCATGGACTTTCCCCGGTTGAGACTACGCCGCCTGCGCAGGAGCGAGACCCTTCGCAGGATGGTGCGCGAGACCTGGCTGACCCCGGCCGACTTCATCTACCCGCTGTTCGTGCGGGAGGGCCGGGGGGTGCGCAACCCGATCGCGAGCATGCCCGGCCAGTACCAGCTGTCCGTGGACGAGGCCGTGCGCGAGGCCCGGGAGGCTGCGGGCCTTGGGATCCCGGCCGTGATCCTGTTCGGCATCCCCGACCACAAGGACGCCGTGGGCACCGGCGCCTACGACGACGACGGCATCGTGCAGCGGGCGGTGCGGGCCCTCAAGGACGCCGTGCCCGACCTGTGCGTGATCACCGACGTGTGCCTGTGTGAGTACACCGACCACGGCCACTGCGGGGTGATCCGGGACGGGGACGTGGACAACGACGCCACCCTGGACCTGCTGGTCAGCGAGGCCCTCAGCCACGCCCGGGCGGGGGCCGACCTGGTGGCGCCGTCCGACATGATGGACGGCCGGGTGGCGGCGCTGCGCACCGCCCTGGACGCCGACGGGTTCGCGGACGTGCCGGTCATGGCGTATGCGGCAAAGTTCGCGAGCACGTTCTACGGGCCGTTCCGGGACGCGGCCGAGTCGCCGCCCCAGTTCGGAGACCGGCGGTCCTACCAGATGGACCCGGCCAACGCCGACGAGGCGCTCCGGGAGGTGGAACTCGACATCCGGGAGGGGGCCGACCTGGTGATGGTCAAGCCGGCCCTGCCGTACCTGGACGTGATCCGCCGGGTGAAGGACACGTTCGGCTATCCCACGGCCGCGTACAACGTGAGCGGCGAGTACGCGATGGTCAAGGCCATGGACCGCCTGGGCTGGGGCGACGGAGCCGGCCTGATGATGGAGAGCCTGCTGTCGATCAAGCGGGCGGGCGCCGACCTGATCCTGACCTACTTCGCGCCCGAGGCCGCGCGCATCCTGAACGGGTGACAGCCGTGGCCGGGGTCGTGTACCGGGTGGTCGAAACCTCCACCGTAACCGAGGACGAGCTGACCCGCATCCTCAACGAACAGACGAGGGAAGGATGGATCTTCGACGGCTTCCAGTTCGTGACGACCGAAGCGTCTCACCGGCCCGCCATGGCGTTCGCCGTGTTCCACCGGGAGTCCGGCTCGGACTCCTGATCGCAGCGGCCGGGGCGTGGCTGGCCGCGGCCGGGCCGGCAACGGCCGCGCTGTCCGTGGGCCGGAGCACCTTTGCCGCGGGCGTGGTGGCCCGGGAGCCCGTGGGCGCGGCCGACCGGTTCCCGTCCGACGTGGGCGAGATCTACTTCTACACCCACGTGCTCGGGGCCGAGACCCCCACCGACATCCTCCACGTGTGGATCTACGACGGCGAGGAGAAGGCGATCGTGCCCCTCACGATCGGGAGCCCGAGCTGGCGCACCTGGAGTTCCAAGCGGATCCTGCCCGGCTGGCGGGGGGACTGGACGGTGGAGGTGCGGGACCTGGAGGGCAACGTCCTGGCGACGGGGACCTGCCGCATCGAGTGACCGCGCCGGCGTCGGGCCGGCCAGGGGGTGGGGGATGGAGCGAGCGGACGGCACGTGCACAGCGTGCGGCGAACCGGCCGGGGGCGGGGCGCGGTGCCCGTCGTGCGGCCTGCCCCGGGCGGTCCCGGGCCGCCGGGTCCGGTTCCGGCGGGTCCTGGTGGCGGACGACTCCCCGTTCTACCTGGAGGGCGTCGCCGGTCTCCTGCGCGGACGTGGGCTCACCGGGGACGTGCTCACCGCGACGGACGGGGCCGAGGCCGTGGAGACGGCCACCAGGGCCCTGGTGGCCCGCCGGCCGGTCACCCTCGCCGTCCTCGACGTGATGATGCCCCGCCTGAACGGCATCCAGGCGGCCACGGCGTTGCGGGCGGTGGAGCGGGGGGTCGGCGCCCGGCCGGCCCCGGTGCTGTTCCTGTCTTCCCGTCCCCTCGGCCCCTCTTTGAAGACCGTGCTCGGGGACCTCTCGCCGGCGTACTACCTGAACAAGGGGGCGGACCGGCCCGGCGCGCTGGAGGGCCGGTTGCTCGGCGTGCTGGAGGCGATCACCGCTCCCGGGATCCGGCCGGATTGAATTCTTGACTTGCCGGGGGGGCGCGACTACCATGGCACGAAAGCCCGGAGAGCGCTATGCACTTGGAACAATTAGGGCTTCTGGAACAGCGACTGGACAGGCTCGTGGAGCTGTTCGTTCGTTTGAAGGAGGAACGGGACGTCCTGGAACGCAGCCTGGCCGAAAAGGCCGGGCGGTTGCGCGACCTCGAACGGGAAGTCGAGGGACTCAGGCAGGAACGGGACGTGGTTCGCGACAGGCTGGGACGGTTGATCGGGACGATCGAGCGCTTGGAAGCCCTGGAGACCGCCGGGCCCGAGGAGGCGCCTTGACGTCGTACCGGGTCGAGATCTTCGGCCAGCCGTACTCGCTGCGGGCGGATGCCGACGAGAGGCACATCGAAGAGGTGGCCCGGTTGGTGGACCAGAAGATGCGGGAAGTGGCCGAAGGGAGCCGTTCGGTTTCCACGGTCCAGATCGCGGTACTGGCCGCGCTCGATATCGCCAGCGAGTACCTGCAAGCGGGAGCGCAGGACCGTGGGCTGGCCGACGAGGTCGCCTCCCGGTGCGAGGAGATGGTCCGCCGCATCGACGAATGTTTGCCCGAGTTTCGAACCGCATGACGGGTTGGATTCCCCTGCTGTGTTCGTGATTCCGATGGAAGCTGTTGAGCCAACGCATCGGTGAGCGGGAACTCTTCCTGGGCGTGGACGGCGTGCCCCCTTCGGGGGGATCCGGCAAGCGCCCACAGGGTGCCCACCTTTCCAGAATAGGTTCAACCGGACCTTAGGAACACGGCACGAGCGGGGGACCTGACCTTTTCCCCGCCTTGCCCGCCCTTGCCTCCGGGCCCCGCGACCCCGTGCGGGCCCCGCGACTCCTTTCCAGCGGCGCTTTTCCCGGCTCTCGTCCCGACCGAACCGGATCCTCCCGGATCCGTTGCCGCGAAAGGAGAAGACCCCGTTGACATCCGTCACTATGTTGATCCTGTGGGTGCTGGTGGCCGCAGCCGTGGCCCTGGCGGCCGGGTTCGTCCTGGCCCGCCGGCTGTCCGGCGCCCGGGCGGGCGACGCCCGGGCGGGCGCCCAGGCCGTGCTCGAAGAGGCCCGGAAAGAGGCCGAGATTCTCAAGAAGGAGGTGCTGCTCAAGGCCAAGGAGGAGACCCTGGCCGAGAAGGCCCGGGTCGAGAAGGAGCTGGAGTCCCGGAAGGGCGAACTGCTGACCCTGGAGAACCGGATCCAGCAGCGTGAAGCCAACCTGGACAAGAAGGAGGACCAGCTGGCCAGCCGGGAGGCCCGGATGGAGCAGCGGGAGGTCCAGTTGGAGGAGCGGGTCGCCGAGGCCGAGCGGGTCCGGGTCGAACTCGACCGGCAACGGGCGGAGGTGACCCGGGCCCTGGAGCGCACCGCCGGCATGACCGCCGAGGAGGCCAAGGAGGAACTCAAGGCGTCCCTGGTGAGCGAGGCCCGCCACGAGGCGGCCAAGAAGGTGCGGGAACTCGAGGAAGAGGCCAAGAAGACCGCGGACAAGAAGGCCAAGGAGATCATCTCCCTGGCGATCCAGCGGTACGCGGGCGAGTACGTGAGCGAGCGCACGGTCACCAGCGTGCAACTGCCCAGCGAAGAGATGAAGGGCCGGATCATCGGCCGGGAGGGCCGCAACATCCGGGCGATCGAGGCGGCCACCGGGATCGACCTGATCGTGGACGACACCCCCGAGACCGTGCTCCTGTCCGGGTACAACCCGGTCCGGCGGGAAGTGGCCCGGGTGGCCCTGGAACGGCTGATCGCAGACGGCCGGATCCACCCCGCCCGCATCGAAGAGGTGGTGAAGAAGGCGGCCAAGGAGGTGGAAAAGGAGGTGACCGAGGCGGGCGAGCAGGCCACCTTCGACGTGGGGGTCCACGGCATCCACCCCGAGATCGTCAACCTGATCGGGCGCCTGAAGTTCCGGTCGTCGTTCGCCCAGAACGTGCTCACCCACTCCCTGGAGGTCGCGTTCCTGTGCGGCATCATGGCGGCCGAGCTCGGGCTGGACGTCAAGAAGGCCAAGCGGGCCGGGCTGCTCCACGACATCGGCAAGGCCGTGGACCACGAGGTCGAGGGCGCCCACGCCACCATCGGCGCGGACCTGGCCCGCAAGTACGGCGAGCCCAAGGACATCGTCCACGCGATCCTGGCCCACCACGACGACGTCAAGGCCGACTCGATCCTGGACGTGCTCGTCCAGTCGGCCGACGCCCTGTCCGCGGCCCGGCCCGGCGCCCGGCGCGAGATGCTCGAGACCTATGTCAAGCGGCTCGAGGACCTGGAGCGGATCGCCAAGTCGTTCGACGGCGTGGCCAAGTCCTACGCGATCCAGGCCGGGCGGGAGGTCCGGATCATCGTGGACAGCGTGGCGGTGGACGACGACCAGTCCGTGCTCCTGTCCCGGGACATCGCCCGCAAGGTCGAGAAGGAGCTGTCCTACCCCGGCCAGATCCGGGTGACCGTGATCCGGGAGACCCGCGCCGTGGACTACGCCAAGTAGGCCGGCTGGTGAGCTCGTTGCGCATCCTGTTCCTGGGCGACGTGGTGGGCGCGCCGGGCCTCAGGGCCGTGAAACGCCGGCTGCCCGGGCTCGTGTCACGCCTCGGCGTTGACCTGGTGATCGCAAACGGGGAGAACGCGGCCGGCGGCTTGGGGATCACCCCCAGCCAGGTGCGGGATCTCCACCGGTGGGGCGTGCACGTGGTCACCACGGGAAACCACGTGTGGGCCAAGCGGGAGCTGCGCCGGGCGCTCGGCGACCTGCCCCGGCTCCTGCGGCCGGCCAACCATCCGGACGGCGCGCCCGGAAAGGGGTGGTGCCGGCTCGAAGTGGGTGGAACGCCCGTGGCCGTGGTGAACCTGTGCGGCCGGGTGTTCATGAACCCCCTGGACTGCCCGTTTCGCACGGCGGATCACATCCTGGCCGGCCTGGATCCGCCGCCCCCGGTGGTGGTCGTGGACTTCCACGCCGAGGCCACCAGCGAGAAGCGGGCCCTCGGCTGGCACCTGGACGGCCGGGTGTCGGCCGTCCTGGGCACCCACACCCACGTGACCACGGCCGACGCCCAGATCCTGCCCGGGGGCACCGGGTACGTCACCGACGTGGGCATGACCGGGGTGGACGCGTCGGTGATCGGGATGCCCACGGACCGGGCCCTGGCCCGGTTCCTCACCGGCGTGCCGTCCGGGTTCGGGGTGGCCGACGGCGACGCCCGGATCTCGGCGGCCCTGGTCGAGGTGGACCGGGAGACCGGCCGGTGCGTGGACATCCGTATCGTGCACGACGGGCCCGGCAGGGGTGTCTCCCCGCCGGGGCGTGTGTTATAGAGGCCTTCAAAAGCATTGCCGCACGGCCCCGGGGTGGCGCCCGGTTCCGGCCGGGCGCAAGTAGCAGCACCCGATCGCCGCGCGAGGTGCCTGGCTGGCACGCCCGTGGGCCCCGTGAAAGCGGTGTGTCGAGCCCTGGCGGCACACCAGACGTCTTGGTGCGCGGCGAGTCAGGGGGCCGCGCCCGGCGCTCCACCGGGCGCCACCCCGAACAGTCCCAAGAAAAGAGAGAATCCGGCAAAACTTTCGTTGGTTTCTATCTGGATGCTGAAAAACCCCGTCCGTGGGTTTTTCAGCCACGACCTCTCGGGGACGGCCCCGTGACTCGCCCCATCCATGGGGCTCGCCCGTTGGGCGCTTCTACGAAACGTCCGATTCCGCTATCCTGCGGAATCGTCGAGATCTTTCAAATCACTCGGTTTTCAAACCTCGTGATTTGGCGCCCCTTCCGTGGGGGCGCGCAGGCCGCTTTTTCAGCGACCTGCTATTGTAGAGGGGCGCGGCAGCGACGCCCGCACCCGTTTCTTTCCGCCCTGCCGGCCTTGCTGGCCGGCGTTTCCGGACGACAGGAAGGCCCCGATGGAGGACCCCAAAACCAACCCGCTGATCCAGCAGCGCCTGGACAAGCTCGAGGCGCTCCGGGAGGCCGGGATCAACCCGTTCCCCAACGACTTCCGGCCCACCCACACCGCCGCCGAGATCGTCGCTGCCCACGGCGACGCCGGCGCCGACGCCCTGGGGGCCCTGGACGAGACGTTCGCAGTGGCCGGCCGGGTGATGGCGTTTCGCAGCTTCGGCAAGGCCGCGTTCGTCAAGCTCCAGGACCGGTCGGGCGCGATCCAGGCGTACGTGCGCCGGGACGCGGTGGGCACCGGCGCGTACCAGTGGTTCAAGCGCACCGACGTGGGCGACTACCTGGGCGTTGTGGGCACCCTGATGCGCACCCGGACCGGGGAGCTGACCGTGGACGCCCACGAGGTCCGGCTGCTCACCAAGAGCCTCCGGCCCCTGCCCGAGAAGTGGCACGGGCTCACGGACAAGGAGACCCGGTACCGCCAGCGGTACGTGGACCTGGTGATGAGCCCCCGGGTGCGCGAGACGTTCCGCACCCGGGCCCGGATCGTCCAGCTCGTGCGCGGGTTCTTCCAGGACAGGGACTTCGTGGAACTCGAAACGCCGATGATGCAGCCGATCCCCGGGGGGGCGACGGCACGGCCGTTCGTCACCCACCACAACGCCCTGGACATGACCCTGTACCTCAGGGTCGCGCCCGAGCTGTACCTGAAGCGGCTGGTGGTGGGCGGGTTCGAGCGGGTGTTCGAGATCAACCGCAACTTCCGCAACGAGGGGCTGTCGAACCAGCACAACCCCGAGTTCACCATGCTCGAGTTCTACCAGGCGTACGCCACGTACGAAGACCTGATGGGCCTGACCGAGGAGTTGCTGGCCCACGTGTCCCGGGAGCTGACCGGCTCGACCCGGATCACGTACCAGGGGGACGAGATCGATCTCGCGCCGCCGTGGGACCGGCTCACCGTGCGCGAGGCCGTGCTCCGCCACGGAGAGATCGACGAGGCCGGGGTGGACGACCCGGCGGCGCTCGCCGCCTACGCCCGCGGCCTGGGGATCGAGGTGGAGGGCCTGCCCCACGGCAAGGTGCTGGCCGAGGTGTTAGAGACCGTTGCCGAGCCCCACCTGGTGCAGCCCACCTTCATCACCCGGTACCCGGTGGAGGTGTCGCCCCTGTCCCGGCGCAGCGAGGACGACCCCCGGTTTGTGGACCGGTTCGAGCTGTACATCGCCCGCCGGGAGATCGCCAACGCGTTCAGCGAACTCAACGACCCGGTCGACCAGCTCGAACGGTTCCGGCAGCAGGCCGCGGCCCTGGCCGCGGGGGACGACGAGGCCCACCGGGTGGACCGGGACTACATCCGGGCCCTGGAGTACGGCATGCCGCCCACCGCGGGCGAGGGCATCGGGATCGACCGGCTGGTGATGCTGCTCACGGACAGCCCGTCGATCCGGGACGTGATCCTGTTCCCCCACATGCGACCCGAGTCCTGAGGCGAGATGGACCTTCCGTACGAACTGTGGATCGCCCTGCGATACATGCGGGCCCGCCGCCGGGAGATGTTCATCTCGGTGATCACCTGGATCAGCGTGGGCGGGGTGGCCGTGGGGGTCACGGCCCTGATCGTGGTCCTGTCGGTGATGACCGGGTTCGAGCGGGATCTTCGCGACAAGATCCTCGGGACCAACGCCCACCTGGTGGTGTACCCGGTGGGCGGCCGGATGGCCGGGTACGACGCGGTGGCCCGGAAGATCGAGACCGTCCGGGGGGTGGAGGCGGCCACCCCGTTCGTGATGAGCCAGGTGATGCTGATGACCCGGGGCTCGGTGCAGGGCGCGGTGCTGCGGGGCATCGACCCGGCCTCGGCGTCCCGGGCCACCGATCTTGCCCGGTTCGTGGTGGAGGGCAGCCTGGCCGCCCTGTCCGAGGGGCCCGACCGGCTGATCATCGGCCGGGAGATGGCCCGGAACCTGGGCATTTTGGTGGGGGACGTGGTCCAGGTGGTCAGCCCGGCCGGCGGGCTCACGCCGATGGGGGTGATCCCCCGAACCCGGGCGTTCCGGGTGGCGGGAACGTTCGCGTCGGGCATGTACGACTACGACACCTCGATCCTGCTGACCTCGGTGGCCACGGCCCAGGACTTCCTGCGCATGGGACGGTCGGTGAGCGGCGTCGAGGTGCGGGTGGACGACGTGTACCAGGCCCGGGAGATCGCCCGGACCCTGGAGGGGGTGCTCGGCCCGGGCTACTGGGCCCGGGACTGGATGGCGATGAACCGCAACCTGTTCAGCGCCCTGAAGCTCGAAAAGCGGGTCATGTTCGTGATCCTCGCCCTGATCGTGGTGGTGGCCGCGTTCAACATCGCGTCCACCCTGATCATGGTGGTGATCGAGAAGGGGCGGGAGATCGGGATCCTGAAGTCCATGGGGGCCACCAACCGCTCGATCCGCCGGATCTTCGTGCTCGAGGGGCTGGTGATCGGGGGGCTCGGAACCGGCCTGGGGCTCCTGGGGGGCTGGGGCCTGTGCGCCCTGCTCGAGCGGTACCCGATCATCGACATCCCGGGGGACGTGTACTACTTCGACACCCTGCCGGTGGTGATGGAACCGTCGGTGTTCGCCCTGGTGGGCGTGAGCGCGGTGGTGCTGTGTTTCCTGGCCACCCTGTACCCGTCCTGGCAGGCGGCCCGGCTCGACCCGGTCGAGAGCTTGCGGTACGAGTGAACGACAGCCCATGGCCCCTTTTTTCCGCCGAACCAGAAAAGACGACAAGTCCGCAGGGGACGAGTGGTTCACCCGGGGGCAGTGGGGCCAGGCCCTGGAGGCGTACGAGCGGGTCGCAGCCCGGGATCCGGAAAACCTGCCTGTGCTCCGGCGGGTGGCCGACCTGAGGGCCAAGGTGGGCCGTCGTGGGGACGCGGTGGCCGCTTACCGGACCCTGGCCGACCGGTACGCGGCGGCCGGGTTCCTGGTCCAGGCGATCGCGATCTACAAGATCCTGCGCCGGCTCGACCCGGACGGCGACGACGTGGCCCACCGCCTGGCCGAGCTGTACGCCCAGCGCGGGATCGGGACGGCCCCGGCGCCGGCAGCAGCCGAAGACCCCCTGCCCGACATCCCCCTGTTCAGCGACCTGGACCCGGCTGCGTTCCGCCAGGTACTGGCCCGGGTGGCCCCCCGCACCCTGGCCGAGGGCGAGACCCTGTTCCGGGAGGGGGACCCCGGCGACTCGATCTTCGTGGTGGCGTCGGGCGCCGTGCGGGTGGTGCGCGACGGCGCGGTGCTGGCCGAACTAGGGGAGGGCACGTTCTTCGGGGAGGCGGCGTTCTTCAGCCACCAGCCCCGCAACGCGGACGTGGTGGCGGCGGCCGGGCCGACCGAGCTGCTGGAGATCCGGCGGGACGACATGGAGGCGCTCCTGGCGGCCCACCCCGGGGTGGCCGACGCCCTGGCCACCTTCTACCGGCGCCGGGTGCTCGACAATGTGCTCGCGTCCTCGTCCCTGTTCCGGCACCTGCCCGAGGCCGAACGGATCCGCCTGGCCGACCGTTTCCGGGTGGTGCCGGTGGTGGCGGGCGACGCGGTGGTCCGGGAGGGGGACCGGGACCGGGCCCTGTTCCTGGTCAAGCGCGGCCGGTTCGCGGTCACGGTCACCCCTCCGGGCGGAGGGGGTGCCCCTGCAAAGGTCGGGGAACTCGGGCCGGGGGACCTGTTCGGCGAGGTGGCGCTCGTGAGCGACGCGCCGCGCACGGCCACGGTCCAGGCCCTGGAGGACGGGGAGGTGCTCCGGGCGGAGGCCGCGGACGTGGAGGCCGTGATGGGCGACCACCCCGGGTTCCGGGCCGCCCTCGAGGCGCTCCGCGACCAGCGGGCTGCAGACACCGTGGCCAAACTCCTGGGGAAACGGCCGTGACCGAGCCCCTGGTGGACGTGGGCGGCCTGGAGAAGGCGTACCCCCAGGGCAGCGGTGAGCCCCTCCGGGTGCTCAAGGGGGTGGATCTGGCCGTGGCGGCCGGCGAGTGCCTCGGGGTGGTGGGGCCGTCTGGTGCGGGCAAGTCCACCCTGCTGCACCTGCTCGGGGCTCTGGACCGTCCCACCGGGGGTACGGTACGGTTCCGGGGGGCGGATGTGTTCGCCAGGTCCGACGCGGACCTGGCCCGGTTTCGCAGCCGGGTGGTGGGGTTCGTGTTCCAGTTCCACCACCTGCTGCCCGAGTTCACGGCCCTGGAAAACGTGGTCCTGCCTGCCCGGATCGCGGGCACGGCCCGCCGGGACGCCGAGCGCCGGGCCCGGGACCTGCTGGCGTCGGTGGGCCTGGCCGCCCGGCTGGACCACCGGCCGGGGGAGCTGTCCGGGGGGGAACAACAACGGGTGGCCGTGGCCCGGGCCCTGGCCGTGGGACCGGAGCTGGTGCTCGCGGACGAGCCCACCGGCAACCTGGACCACGAGACCGGCCGGGCGGTCCACGATCTCCTGGTGGCGTGGAGCCGGGACACCGGCGGAACGCTGGTGGTGGTGACCCACAACCTCGACCTGGCGCGGGGCCTGGACCGGGTGGTGACCCTGGTGGACGGCCGGATCGTGCACACGGAAAGGAACGGCGGGTGAGAATCCGGCTCGTTGCACTGGTGGTCGCCGTGTCGTTGTGGTGCGCCCTGGCGTGGGCCGCGTCCCAGCCCGTTCTCCAGAAGGTGCAGGTGCGGGGCAACCTGCGGGTGGAAGAGGGCCTGATCCTGGCCCAGGTGTCCAGCAAAGCGGGCGAGCCGTACGACTCGGCCCGGGTGCGTGAAGACGTGCGGGCGATCTACGGCCTCGGGTACTTCGAGGACATCGTGGTGGAACTGGGCGACGACGGCGTGCTCACGTTCGTGGTGCTCGAACGGCCGGCCCTGCGGGACTGGACCGCCGAGGGGGCCGAGCACGTGGACCCCGAAGACGTGGCCGGCGCGGTCACCCTGAAGCGCCGGGAGATCGTGGACGACGCCCAGCTCGACCGAAGCGCCCAGGCGATCCGCCAGCTGTACCGGGAAAAGGGGTACTACCTGGCCGAGGTGAAGCCCGAGATCGTTCCGGTGGACGACGGCAAGAACCAGGTGGACGTGGTGTTCCGGATCACCGAAGGCGACCCTGTCCGGCTCAAGCGCCTCCACCTGGCCGGGGTGGAGCAGGTGGACGAGGCGGATCTGCGCAAGTACCTGGTCAGCAGCGAGGCCGGCCCGATGGCGTGGCTCACCGGATCCGGCAAGTTCAAGGAGAGCGACCTCGCCCGGGACAGGGAGGTGATCCAGGCGTACTACCTGAACCACGGGTTCGCAGACTCGGACGTGCTGGACCCCCTGGTGTCGCTGACGTCCGACCGGCGGGGGCTGATGGTGGACATCCCGGTGCGGGAGGGGCCGGTGTACCACTTCGACCGGATCACGTTTTCCGGCGATCTGGTGTTTCCCGAAGAGAAGTTGCGGGAGGTGGCCGGGATCGAGCCCGGGGACCTGTTACGGAGTGAGGCGCTGCACAACGCCCGGCAGAAGATCTCGGACCTGTACGCCGACCAGGGGTACGCGTTCGCAGAGGTGGTGCCCAAGCCCAAGATCGACCGCGACAAGCGCACGATCAGCCTGGACTTCGCGATCCACAAGGGCGACAAGGTCTACATCGGCCGGGTCGAGATGCGGGGCAACACCAAGACCCGGGACCGGGTGCTGCGCCGGGACGTGCTCCTGGCCGAGGGTGACTTGTACAGCAACACCGCGATCAACAAGAGCCGCCGCCGGCTCCAGAACCTGGGGTTCTTCGAGAGCGTCAACCTCACCACCCACCGCCGGCCCGGGACGAACCTGGTGGACGTGGACGTCGAGGTGGAGGAGAAGGCCACCGGGTCGTTCAGCGCGGGCGCCGGGTACTCGTCGGTGGACAAGATCATCGCGATGCTCAGCGTGAGCCAGCGGAACTTCCTGGGGTACGGCTACCAGCTGTCCCTCCAGGCGAACTTCGGGTCCACCCGCACCACCTACGCGCTCACGTTCAATAACCCCCGGGTGTTCGACTCGGACGTGTACGCCGGGTTCGACCTGTACAACACCAACGTGTCCTACACCAGCTACGACAAAAAGGCCGTGGGAACCGCCCTGAAGCTCGGCCGGGCCTACGGGGACGAGTGGCGGATCCGGGGCATCTACCGGTGGGAGGACGCCACCATCAAGAACGTGGACGAGTTCGCGTCGCCGATCACCAAGGCCCAGGAGGGCCGGCGGGTGATCTCGTCGATCACCTCCCTGCTGATCTACGACAGCCGGGACAACCCGTGGGAGGTCCACTCCGGGGCCAAGGCGGACGGCAGTATCGAGTGGGCCGACCACTACCTGGGCGGGGACACCGCGTACATCAAGTACGACCTGGACGCCACCAAGTACTTTCCCCTGTGGTGGGAGCACGTGATCAGCTTCCACGGCCGGATCGGGTTCCTCCAGCCGTTGCGGGGCGACCCGATGCCGATCGACGAGCGCTACACCCTGGGCGGGATCAACTCGGTGCGCGGGTTCGACAGCCGCAGCATCGGCCCTGCGGACCCGGAGACCGGCGACGTGATCGGCGGCGACAAGCAGCTCCTGTTCAACGCGGAGTACCTGTTTCCGCTGATCAAGGAGGCCAAGGTCCGGGGGGTGGTGTTCTTTGACGCGGGCAACGCGTGGGATACCGGGGAGCGGTACCTGAGCACGGGGCTTCGCACCAGCGCCGGGGCCGGCATCCGGTGGATGAGTCCGATGGGTCCCCTGCGGCTCGAATGGGGGTACAATCTCGAGCCGAGGGACGGCGAGGCCCAGTCCCAGTGGGAGTTCACCGTGGGCGGGTTCTTCTGACGGCCCGGGACCGGACCGTCACAGCGCGAGGAGACGACGATGGGCAACACGGCATTCCGGTGTCTGGCAGGGGCGCTCGTCCTTGCGGCCGTGGCAGGGGCATCCCCCGTGCGCGCGGCCGACCCGGTACGGATCGGGGTGGTAGACCTGCAGCGGTGCCTCAACGAGTCCCGCACGGGCAAGCGGTACAAAACCGAGTTCACGGCCCAGGCCGACGATATGAAGGCGGCCCTGGAGGACGAGGAAGCGGCCCTCAAGGCCCTGCGCCAGGAGATCGAGAAGCAGGGCTTGGTGCTGTCCGAGACCGCCCGGGCCGAGAAGGAAAAGCAGTACAAGCAGCGCCTGGAGGCGTTCAAGCAGAAGTTCCAGCAGACCCAGCAGGCGCTCCAGCGCAAGGACCAGGAGCTGACCCGGAAGATCCTCAAGGACCTCCAGGGCGTGATCCAGCAGATCGGGGACGCGGGCGGCTACACCGTGATCCTGGAACGCCAGGAGGGCGGCATCCTGTACCGGGCCGCCGGCGTGGACATCACCGACGAAGTGATCCGCCGTTACGACGAGCGGGAGGGGGAGTAGACCGTGGCGTGGACCCTGGAGAGGTTGGCCGCCGAACTGGGTGCGGAGCTGCGGGGCGGGGAGCCCGGCGCCGAGATCGGGTCGGTGGCCACCCTGGACGAGGCCGGCCCCGGCCAGCTGTCGTTCCTGGCCAACCCCAAGTACCGGCCGTTGCTCGCAACCACCCGGGCTTCGGCCGTGCTGGTGGCGCCCGGGACCGCGGTGGACGGGCCGGCCGCCCTGGTGGTTCCGGACCCGTACCTGGCGTTCGCCCGGGCCGTGGCCCTGCTGCACCCCGAGCCCCGGCCCGCACCCGGCGTGGCGCCGGGCGCCCACGTGCACCCCGGGGCCCGGCTCGGGGACGGGGTGGCGGTGCTGCCCGGCGCCGTGGTGGGGGACCGCGCCGAGGTGGGGGACCGCACGGTGCTCCACCCGAACGCGGTGGTGGGGGACGGCGCCCGGATCGGGGCGGACTGCGTGCTCCACCCCGGCGCGATTGTGCGGGAGCGGTGCGTGCTGGGGGACCGGGTGATCCTGCAGCCCGGCGCGGTGGTCGGCTCGGACGGGTACGGGTACGCCCGGGACGGCGCCCGGCAGGTCAAGATCCCCCAGGTGGGGATCGCGGTGCTCGAGGACGACGTGGAGGTGGGGGCCAACAGCACCATCGACCGGGCCGCCCTGGGAGAGACCCGGGTCGGGCGGGGCACCAAGATCGACAACCTGGTCCAGATCGCCCACAACGTCCGGATCGGGCAGGACTGCCTGGTGGTGGCCCAGGTGGGGGTGAGCGGCTCGTCACGGGTGGGGGACCGGGTGGTGCTGGCCGGCCAGGCCGGGGTGGTGGGCCACATCGCGATCGGCAACGGGTGCGTGGTGGGCGCCCAATCCGGGGTGGGGCGGGACCTGCCCGACGGCGCGGTGGTGTCCGGCAGCCCCGCGTTCGAACACAAAGAGAACCTCAGGGCCCAGGCCGCGTTCAAACGTCTTCCCCAGCTGCGCCAGCAGGTGAAGGACCTCGAGCGCCGGTTGGCCCGGCTGGAGTCGCGAGGGGAGACGACATGATCGACATCCAGGACATCCTCGACTGCCTGCCCCACCGGTACCCGTTTCTCCTGGTGGACCGGGTGCTGGAGTGGGAATCGGAAAAGACGATCCACGCGCTCAAGAACGTCACGGCCAACGAGCCGCATTTCATGGGCCACTTCCCGGGGCGGCCGGTGATGCCCGGCGTGCTGATCGTCGAGGCGCTGGCCCAGACTTGCGGCATCCTGGCCCTGCGCACCACGGGAGAGTGCATGGACGGCAAGCTGATGCTGTTCCGTGGCATCGACAAGGCCAAGTTCCGCCACCCGGTGGTGCCCGGCGACCAGCTCCACCTCCACGCCCGGGTGGTGCGGCGGCGGGGGCAGTTCTGGACCATGGACACCGAGGCGCGGGTGGACGGAGAGGTGGTGGCCGAGGCGCTGCTGTCGGCCATCATCGTGCCGGGGGAGCTGTGATCCCTTCGGCGGGGACACATCGGAAACGGGCGGCCGCAGCCCCCCCGAGGAGCGGGGCGCGGTGGCCGGAGCGGGGCAGGGCGGACAGGCTCCTGCCCGGGGACGGGGAGCGATGATCGATCCGAGGGCGGTGATCCACGACGGGGCCCGGCTGGACGCGGACGTTTCAGTGGGGCCGTTCGCGATCGTGGGGCCGAACGTGCGGCTGGGGGCGGGCACCACGGTGGGTGCCCACGCGGTGGTGGAGGGGCGGACCACGGTGGGCCAGGGGTGCCGGATCTTCCCGTTCGCCGCGGTGGGCTCGATCCCCCAGGATCTCAAGTACGGGGGCGAGGACACCCGGCTCGAGATCGGAGACCGCACCACGATCCGCGAGTACGTCACCGTGAATATCGGCACCGAGGGGGGCGGCGGCGTCACCCGGGTGGGCAGCGACTGCCTGCTCATGGCGTACGCCCACGTGGCCCACGACTGCCTGCTGGGCGACCGGGTGATTCTGGCCAACGCGGCCACCCTGGGCGGGCACGTGGTGCTGGGGGACTGGGCGATCATCGGCGGGCTGTCCGCGGTGCACCAGTTCGTGCGGGTGGGGGAGCACGCGATCGTCGGCGGGTGTTCGGCCGTGGTCAAGGACGTGCCGCCGTTCGTGTCGGCCTCGGGCAACCGGGCCAAGCTGTTCGGCCTGAACCTCACCGGGCTGAAACGCCGGCAGTTCGATGACGGCGCGCTCAAGGCCCTGCGCCGGGCGTACCGCACCGTGTTCCAGGGCAAGGGGACCCTGGCCGAGTGCCTGGACGTGGCCAGGGCCGCGCCCGAGCACCAGTACCCCGAGGTACAACGTTTCGTGGCGTTCATCGCCGAGTCCGAACGAGGAGTGACGCGCTGATGTCCCGGATCGCGATCATCGCCGGCGCCGGGGAGTTCCCG
>JAJRUI010000063.1 GCA_024277875.1 Deferrisomatales bacterium | reverse complement strand
GCGGCAGCCACCGCCAGGAGGGCAAGGACGACGAGGGAGTAGATTGCGGATGCTCGCATGGAACGCCCCAAGGCAGAGGGGAACCGGTTCGCCCGAAGTGTACAGCGGAACGGGCCGGTGACCAGTCCCGGGCCACTGGCTGGCCCCGGCCCTGGGCGCCAAGGGCTGGCCGGGCTCACGCCAAGCCATCTGCGGCGTGCCGGGCCGCCCCGTACAGGGGGGCGTTGGGGTCCAGGATCACCCGCACCGGGATCCGGGCCAGCAGCCCCGCCATCCGGCCCTTGGCCCGGAACGCCTCCAGGAACCCGCCGTCCCGGAGCCAGGGCAGCACCTTCGGGGCGATGCCCCCCCCGACGTACAGCCCTGCCGTTGCGAGCGCCCTGAGCGCCAGGTTTCCGGCTTCGGCCCCGTACGCCCGGACCCACAGGTCCAGGGCCCGGGCGCAGGCCTCGTCCGTACCCAGGAGCGCCTCGTCGGAGATCACGGCCGGCGGGTCTTCGGCCGCCATCCGGTCCCGGACCCGCGGGGTCTCCCGGGCGCGGCCGGTGGCCACCAGAAAACGGTACACGGCCAGGAGCCCGGGGCCCGACACGACGCGCTCGGCGCTCACCGCGCCGTGTTCTTCGGCCAGGAAACCAAGCAGTTCCCGTTGGAGCGGGCCTGCCGGGGCGAAGCTCGCGTGCCCCCCCTCGGAAGGGACGGGCTGCCACCGGTGTTCACAGCGGACCAGCACGACCTCCCCCAGGCCGGTGCCGGCAGCGATCAGGGCCCGGTTTCCGTCGGGGTCCGCCCTCCCCCGCTGCAGAACGGCGATCTCGCCGGGGGGAAGCTCGTGGATCCCCCGGGCCATGGCCACCAGGTCGTTCACCAGCGAAACCCGTTCGAGGCCCAGGCCGGCGGCGAGCTGCCCCGCATCCACCGGCCACGGGAGGTTCGGCGGTTCGGCCCGGCCCGACCGCACCGGGCCTGCCACCCCGAAACAGGCAGCGGCAACGGCCGGGGAGCCGGCCCAGAACGTCCGGACCAGCTCGGCCGCGTCCGGGTGTTTGCCGCTCGGCAGCGTGGTCTGCCGGACCGCGCGCAGCCGGCCTCCCTCCACCGAGAACAGCCCCAGGGTTGCCTTGCTCCCCCCCAGATCTCCGGCCAGCACCAAGCGGTTCACGGCGACCTCCCTGCTTTCGTCGGTTCGGCGCAACGCCCGGGCCCGGATCCGGCCCTCGGTCTCCCCGGCGACTTCCGCCGGGACACCGGGAGGCCAAAAACCCCTTTTATCTCCCGGCGTTCCGTTGGCACTGCGCCACAGCATCACAGACCCGGGGGCAGGGGGTCTGTTGGAGAGACGCGTGCGCCCCTTGCCCACTGCCGGCTATGGGCCCCGGATCCGGCGACGTTACTTTCCCCGTTGCCGGGCCCCGTAGGGACCTGCCGAGGCTCTCGAGCATACTAAGGCCTGCAATTGTACTGCCAGGAGTACGGGGTGGGCGCCTGGTTCCGGCCGGGTGCCAGTAGCGGCACCCGATCGCCGCGCCTTGTGATGCCGCTGTTTGCCGGCCGGTCCGGGCCTCGACCTCGGAACCCTTGGCGTTCGGAGACGATCCGGACGTTCGAACGGCGCGGCGAGTCAAGGGGCCGCGCCCGGCGCTCCACCAGACCCCCACCCCGCACTACCCAAGGGGAAGGGCAAGGATCTGGCAATACTTTCGTTGGATTTAGTGGCGCAGATCGGGGTCTTCCGGGCTCCGGCCAGGCCGTCTTCGGGACCCCGCCGTGAACGTGTTTTCCGCCCCCTCGCTGCGGATGGTAGACTGGCGCCGACCCGGGGCCCCTGGACGGGAGGATTGCCGTGGCCCGAAAAAAAGCCGGACCCGTACCCGCGGAACTGCAACGATACTCCCGCGCGCTCAACAAGACCCGCCTCGCCGCGATCATGGGGGTGGCCGGGATGGCGTTCGTGGCCGTGGCGAGCTACTTCCTCGGCCCCCAGTGGGTGAAGATCGCCCTGGCGGTGTTCCTCGTGGGCATCGTGTCGTCGCTGCTCAGTGTGGGCGGTACCTACGTCGGCAACTGCCCCCACTGCGGCACCAAGACCCCCTACGTCCACGCGCTGGGCGTGTACATCGTCAAATGCACCCGCTGCGGCAAGCCGATCAAGGTGAACAAGACCAAGGAGGGGTTCTTCTTCCGTCGGCCGTGAGCGGCTCACCGGGCACGAACGAGAGATGGCAAGGGACGGGACGGACCGGATCGACGTGCTGGCCGTGGGCCGGTGCTGCGTGGACGAGATCCTCGAGGTCGACGCGTACCCGGCCGAGGACACCAAGGCGCCGGTGCGGGAGCGGCTGCGGGAGGGGGGTGGCCAGGCGTCCACGGCCGCGTGCCTGGTTGCCCACCTGGGCGGCCGGGCCGCGTTCGTGGGCGTGCTGGGCGGCGACGAGCCGGGCCGGTTCGCCCGGGACCGGATGGCCGCGTTCGGGGTGGACCTGGCGGCCCTGCCCCCCGCCCGGGGCCGGACCCCGCTGGCCTGGTGCGTGGTGTCGGCGGCCACGGGGTCCCGGACGATCCTGTGGGAGCGCGCCGGGGCCGAACCCCTCGCCCGGCACGAGGTGCCCGACGTTCTGCTGGACCGGGCGCGCACGGTGCTGGTGGACCCCCAGGCCGAACACCTGGTGCCGGAGCTGGCCGGGGCGTGCCAGGAGCGGGGCGTCCTCCTGGTGGCGGACGCCGAACACGCCCGCCCCGGGTGGGAGGACACCTGGGGCCGGGTGGACGTGTTGGCCGCGAGCCAGTCGTTCCTGGCCGAGGCGTTCCCCGGTTCGGCACCCGAGGGCGCCCTCGTGCGGGTCGCCGCCAGAGTCCGGGGCGCGTGCGTGGCCACCCGGGGTGCGGCCGGCGCCATCGCGGTGCTCGGCGGCCGGGTCGAGCGGTTCCCCGCCCTGGACGTGGCCGTGCGCGACACCACGGGCGCGGGCGACGCGTTCCACGGTGCCCTGTGCCTGGCCCTGGCCAGGGGTCGGCCCCTGGCCAGGGCCGTGGCGTACGCGGTACGCGTGGCGAGCCTGTCGTGCCGTGAGCTGGGGGGGCGCAGCTTCCCGTCCCCGGCCGAGGTGGCGGGCCCGGCTGCCGGTGGACGTTGACTCTCCGGGCCTCAAGCCCTGGGCTGGTCGCGCCGATCGGGACGGGGAACGCTTGACGGCGCGCAGGCCCCGGACGGGCCGCCCCGCGCCGCTGGACAGGGGGGCGGGACGACACGGAGGTTGTCGTGGGTTTGCGAGCCCGAGCCGGGGGGTTGGCCGTGGTGGTCGCGTTGGGGGCGGCGGGGTGCGTCGGGCCGGCCACCCCCCTGGGCGCGATCGACGACCTGGCGCCCCGCGCCGAGGGTGAGGCCGCGCCACTGGCCGGCCCGGCCGAACCGGCCCGGGCGGGCATCTATTTTTCCCCCGCGTTCCAGCAGGCCCACGGCCCGTACGACTGGCGGGTGGCCGTGCTGGATCCCGAAGCGCCCGGCGGCCCGGACCCGGCCCGGGTCCGGATCACCTACAACGGCCAGGACGTCACCCGCTCGTCCAGCGCCCAGTTCCGGGCCGAACGCCGCCTCGAGAGCCGCTCCGGGGGCACGGCCCTGGTGCTCACTCTGCCCCGGCTTCGGCTCGATCCCCTCCGGGAGCACCGCATCCGGGTGACCTACTCCCCGGGCCGGGGACCGGCGTGGGAGGCCGAGTACGCGTTCCCCCGGGTCGAGGACTTCGAGGCCCAGGAGCCGGTGCGGACCACGGCGCCGTTCGATCCGCCTCCCGGGGTGCTCGAAGCGATTGCGGCCGCGGGCCGCGCGTACCGGCTCAGCCCTGCGTTGCTTGCGGCCCTGATCGCCCAGGAGAGCAGCTTCGACCCGTACGCCCTGTCACGAGCGGGCGCTCTCGGTCTCACCCAGATCACCCACCCCACCGAACCCGACATCGCCCGCGCGTTTCCCGCGTGGCCTCGGTACCCGGGCATCGCCGGGCTGTCCTGGCGGGAGCTCCGCAGCCTGGTGCCGGGCACGATCAACGGCCGCACCGAGTGGCGCCTGGACCCGGTGAAGAGCGTGTGGGGCGGCGCGTACTACCTGGCCCACCTGCGGGACCGGGTGGAGAGCCCGGCCAACGCCCGGTTCGTGGACCGGGCCGGGCCGCCCCGGGACGACGTCCGGGCCCCCCTGGTGCTGGCGGCGTACAACAGCGGCCTGAACCGGGTCCTGTACTACGCCAAACGGTTCGGCCCCGGGTGGCTGGACCAGGGCCGGGCCCAGGAGGCCAAACGGTACGTGCGCAAGATCCTGAGCTACTACGGCGCGTTCCGGTCGCCGCCCCGGGGGGGGCTCCCGGCCCTGGGGGGGGAGACGTGACCAAAGGGTACACACGCAGACCCCCCTGGGTGCCGTGGGCCGCCCTGGCCCTGTGGGCGGTGGCTGTTTCGGTGCCCGTGCAGGTGTGGGCGTGGTTCGGCACGCCGCCGTGGGAGTGGGCCGGTTGGTGGGCGAAACTGACCGCCCAGAACCGGCTCGTGCTGGCCCTGGCCGTGCTGGCTGCGGCGGGCGTGGGCCGGGTCGCCCGGTGGGGGTGGTGGGCCGCTGCCGGGTTCCTGGCCGCAGCCGCCCTGAACAACGCGATCCTCCTGCAGTTCGACACGCCGGTTCCCCGCGCCGCGGTCGCCGGGTCGCTCGTCTTGGTCCTGGCCGGGGTGGGGTGGCTGGCCCGGCCGGCCACGGCCGCCCTGTTCCGCCAGCCAGCCCTCCACTGGTGGAAGACGCCGCGCCGGTACCCGGTGGCCGCCCCGGCGGTGCTGGAGACCGGTCGCGGGGCGTGGCAGGGGCGCACGACCGACCTGTCCCGGACCGGCGTGTTCGTGGCCACAGCCTCCGACGGGTTCCGGCCCGGTGCACGGGTCCGGATCCGCCTGGACCTGGGTTTGCGGGTGATCGAGGGGGCGGCCGAGGTGGTCCGGTGCGTGGGCCTGGGCGGCCCGGGCCCCGAAGGGGTCGGCCTCCGGTTCGCTCGGGTGCCTGCGGCCGACCGCCTGTGGCTGCGGACCCGGCTGGGATCGCTCGGCGGCTAGCCCGCGGTTCTGCCACCCGACGCTCGCCTGCTTCTCTTCCAGACGACCCCGGACGGATCCGCCGGACCGGCCGCGCCCCGGAACAGGGTTCGGCGGTTCGGGCGGGTTCTGGTAGACTGCGCCCGCGGGGGAAACCGGGGTTTCTGCCGGCGGGTGACGCTGCCGCCGGGTCTCGCAAGCGAAAGGAGGTCGGACATGAAACGGTTGTTCGCGTTGGTGGCCGTGGCGGCCCTGCTCCCGTGGGGTACGGCCCTGGGAGCCCAGACGATCAAGCTCGGCGTGGTGACCAAGCCGGGCTCGGCCCAGAACATCGTGGCCGAGAAGTTCAAGGACCTGGTGGAGGCCCGGTCGGACGGCCGGTACAAGGTCAAGATCTTCCACTCCAAGTCCATCGGGAACGAGACCGAGATCCTCCAGCAGATCCAGATGAACACCGTGCAGATGGGGGTGATCACCGGCGGGCCGTTCGACACGTTCGACCCGATCGTGCGGGTGATCAACTACCCGTTCCTGTTCAAGGACTACGCCCAGGTGGACGAGGTGCTGGACGGTCCCCTGGGAGCCGAGATCCTGAAGAGCCTGGAGGGTGCCGGTTTCAAAGGGCTGTGTTTCTCGGAGAACGGCTTCCGCAACCTCACGAACAACAAGCGGCCGGTGAAGACCGCGGCCGATGTGGCCGGGCTGAAGATCCGGGTGATGGCGTCGGCCCTGCACAAGGCGATCTGGCAGGCCCTCGGGGCCAACCCCACCCCCATGCCGTGGCCGATCTACACCGAGCTCGAGCAGGGCGTGATCGACGGCCAGGAGAACCCCCTGTGGGTGATGGAGGTGTACAAGTTCTACGAGATCCAGAAGTACATGACCCTTACCCGCCACGTGTACTCGCCCCACATCGACGTTGCGTCCCTCCAGTGGTGGAACACCCTGCCCCGGGCCGACCAGGACCTGATCCAGACCGCGATGCGCGAGGCGGCCCGGTACCAGCGCAGGGACAACCGGGACAAGAACGCGGCGCGCCTGGCGCTGCTGAAAGAGAAGGGCATGATCGTGGAGGAGCACCCGGACCTGGCGTCGTTCCGGGCCAAGGTGGCCTCCCTGAAGGACATGGAGCTGTACCAGGAGCCCAAGGTCCACGCCCTGCTGCTCAAGGTGCTCGAGGCCACCCGGTAGGCGGCCGTTGACCACGCGACAGTGCCGGGGAACCGGGCGCCAGCCCGGGGCGTGCGACAATCCGCTTGAAGGTGTCTGTCGTGTGACGTCCTGACGTGCGGCGCACCGCTCGGCCCCCCGTGGGCCGGGCGGCCGCCCGAGGGGAGAGGCCCGTGGGGTTCCTCGACCGGCTCAGCCGCGGGGTGAACCGGTGGACCGAGTTCGCCGTGTTCGGCCTGGGAGCGACCATGGCGGCCGTGGTGGCCGTGCAGGTGTTCTTCCGGTACGTCCTGAACCAGTCCCTGTTCTGGTCCGAGGAGCTGGCCCGGTTCCAGCTGGTGTGGCTCACGTTCCTCGGCGCGGCCGTGGCGTACCGCCGGGGCGCGCACCCCGGCATCGACGCCCTGCACGCGCGGCTGCCCCCGGCGTGGCGGCGGGCCGCGACCGTGCTGGTGCACGGGGTGTCCGCGGCCCTGTTCACGGTGATGATCGTCTGCGGCGTCCAGTTCGCGTACTTCGTGCGCAACCAGATCTCCCCGGCCCTGGGCCTGCCCAAGTGGATCGTGTTCGCGGTGATCCCGGTGGGCGGCGCCCTGCTGCTCGTTCACGCGGTCGCGCTGCTGGCGGCCGAGGCGCGGGGGGGGCGGCCGTGACCACCGAGATCCTGCTGGTTACCCTGGCCGTGTTGTTCGCCCTGAACGCGCCGATCGCGGTGGCGATCGGCGCGGCGTCGGTGGTGGCCATCGCGGCCCAGGGCGACTTTCCGCTGATGATGGTGGTCCAGCGGATGTTCGGGGGCACGGACTCGTTCCATCTGATGGCCGTGCCCCTGTTCATGTTCGCCGGGGTCCTGATGGAGGCCGGCGGGATCAGCCGCCGGATCATCGAGTTCGCCAACGCCCTGGTGGGGTGGCTGCCCGGCGGCCTGGCCGCGGTCACGATCGTGTCGGCCATGTTCTTCGCGGGCATCTCGGGGTCGGCCGCGGCCGACGCCGCGGCCGTGGGCGCGATCCTGATCCCGGCCATGAAGCGCTCGGGCTACGCGTCGGACTTCGCCGCGGCGGTGCAGGCGTCGGGGGGGTCGATCGGGGTGATCATCCCGCCGTCGATCCCGATGATCATTTTCGGGTTCCTCACCGGCGCGTCCATCGGCCAGCTGTTCGCCGCGGGCATCCTGCCCGGGGTGCTGATCGGCGTGTCCCTGATCGCGGTATCCACCGCCCTGTCCGTGCGCCACGGATACGCGCCCACCACCCCGTTCTCGGTGGCCGAGGTGTGGCGCACGCTGCGCCGGGCCGTGCTGGCCCTGGGCGCGCCCGTGATCATCCTGGGCGGGATCCTGTTCGGGGTGTTCACGGCCACCGAGTCGGCGGCCGTGGCCGTGGTGTACGCGCTGGTGGTGGGGATGTTCGTGTACCGGCAGATCCGGGTGCAGGACCTGTTCGGGCTGTTCACTGACGGCGCGGTGACCGCGGCGGTGGTGATGTTCATCATCGCGACCGCGTCGGTGTTCAGCTGGATCGCGGCGATCGAGGACATCCCGGCCCGCCTGGCCGGCACCCTGTTGGGGGTCACCGACAACCCGGTGCTCCTGCTGCTGCTGGTGAACCTGGTGCTGCTGGTGGCCGGCACGTTCGTGGAGACCACCGCGTCCCTGATCCTGCTGGTGCCGATGATCACCGCGATGCTCCCGTCCCTGGGCATCGACCTGGTGCAGCTCGGGGTGATCGTGGTCACGAACCTGGCGATCGGCATGCTCACCCCGCCCATGGGCATCTGCCTGATCGTGTCGTGTTCGATCTCGGGGGACGGTCTGGGCGCGATCAGCCGCAGGATCTTGCCGTTCCTGGCGATCCTGCTGGTGGACCTGCTGTTGATCACGTTCTACCCGCCCCTGACCCTGTGGATGGCCGGGTGGGTGGCCCGGTAGCCGGGCCGGAGAGGAGCGCCGCGTGAAGGCCGCGATCGTGGGTGCCGGGGCCATGGGCTGCCTGTTCGGCGGACTCCTGGCCGAGGCCGGGGTCGAGGTATGGCTGGTGGACGTGTGGCCCGAGCACGTGGCCGCCCTGCAAGGCCGGGGGCTCGCGGTCGAGCAAGGCGGCCGGCACCGCACGATCCGGGTCAGGGCCACCACCGACCCGGCCGCGGTGGACGGAGCCGACCTCGTGGTGGTGTTCGTCAAGGCGGTGCACACCCCGGCCGCGGCCCGCACCGCAGCCGGGATCGCCGGGCGAGGCGGCCTGGTGCTCACCCTGCAAAACGGCATGGGCAATGCAGAGGCCCTGGGTCGGGCCGTGGCGCCGGACCGGGTGCTGGCCGGCACCACGGCCCACGGCGCCACCCTGCTCGGCCCCGGCGCGATCCGCCACGCGGGCGCGGGCCCCACGGTGTTGGGGCCGTGGGCCGGCGCGGGGCGGGCCGCGGCCGAGCGGGTGGCCGGGCTGCTCCGGCGCGCCGGGTTCGAGGTCGCGGTCGTGGACGACCCACGGCCGGCCCTGTGGCACAAGCTGCTCGTGAATGTGGGGATCAACGCGATCACGGCCCTGACGGGCATCCGCAACGGCCAGCTCCTGGACCTGCCCCAGACCCGGAACCTGGTGGCCGAGGCCGTTGCCGAGGCCGCAACCGTCGCCCGGGCGGCCGGGGTGGCCGTGGACGGGGATCCGGTGGACCGGGTGCTGGCGGTCGCCCGGGCCACGGCCGAGAACCGGTCGTCCATGGGCCAGGACGTGGACGCGGGCCGGCCCACCGAGATCGCGGCCATCAACGGGTTCGTGGTGGCCCAGGCCGACCGTCTGGGGGTGCCGGTGCCCGTGAACCGGACGCTGGCCGCCCTGGTCGAGACTCTCCAGGGCCACGCGGGGCAAGGGGGCGGGCCGGAGCGGTAGCGCGGGCCCCCTTTTAGCGGCCGTTGCCGAGCACGTGCTCGATCTCCGGCCGCAGCCGGCGCACCGCCTGGCGGCCTTCCTCGATCGCCTCCGCGGCCCGGTGGAACTCCAGCAGGCCCACGTGGGCGAGCTTGGGCGCCAGGAGCACGTCGGGCGGATCGCCGGCCATGCGGCTGCGGGTGATCCGGTCCTGGACAATGTTGATCGACCCGGCGATCGCGTCCAGGGTTCCGGGCGCGCCGTTGGCCCGCCCCCGGCCGCCCGGCAGCAGGGCTGCGGAGTACCCCTTGAGGGTCTCCTTGACCGCCCCCAGCACGTCGCCGTTGCCGTCGGGCTGCTGGTGGCCGTTGGCCGGAGCGTGGGGTTTGGGGCGGAAGTGCTTGCCCACGATGTCGCCGTTCAGGTTGACCGCGAGCACCAGGTCGGCGCCCAGGGCCCGGCACAGGGACACCGGGACCGGGTTGACCAGGCCCCCGTCCACCAGCCACCGGTCGAGGTGCCGGACCGGCGGGAACAGCCCGGGCAGGGAGATGGACGACCACACCGCCCGCAGCACCGGCCCCTCGGCCAGCCACAGCTCCCGGCCGGTGGCCAGGTCCGTGGCCACGGCCGCGAACGGTTTGACCAGGTCCTCGATCCGCACCTGCCTCCCGCACACGGTCTCGACCAGGGTCTCGTCCAGCCGGTCGGTGTCCACGAACCCGCTCCGGGACCAGCTGAGTTCGAAGAACCGGACCAGCTCGAGCATGGACAGGGACCGCACCCACCCCTCCAGGCGCCCCAGGTTGCCGGCTGCGTAGGCCGCGCCCACCACTGCGCCGATCGAGCACCCGCACACGATGTGGGGCTCGATGCCGATCTCGGCCAGGGCTCGGATCACCCCGATATGGCTCCAGCCCCGGGCAGCACCGCTGCCCAGGGCCAGACCGATCCGGGGTTGGTGGTGGTGCATCTCGGGTTCTCCGGGGAGTGGGGGGGCGATCAGGGTTCGCCCAGGGTCTCGACCCACAGGTCTGTGCAGGTGGCCAGGGGCACGGTCTCGCCGTCTCTGGTGCGCACCGTTGGCCGCAGGGGGTCGGGCCCGCGCACGGGCGCGACGAACGCATCCCGGCCGTCCGACAAGGTGACCGGGTCGCCGGGCTGGAGCACCCCCAGGAGGTCCGCGAACACCCCCAGGAACTCGCCGTGCAGCTTGCCCTGGCGCCACCGCCGCAGCATGATCGCGAACGCCTCGCGTTCGCTTACCGGGCGCTGGTACGACCGCACCGTGCGCAGGGCGTCGTAGGTGTCGGCCACGGCCACCAGCAGGCTGGCCGGGTGGATCCGGGGCGCGGACGGCCGGGCCGGGTACCCGGACCCGTCAGTCCCCAGGTGGTGCTGGTACGCGACCACGGGCAGCAGGGGGTCGATCCGGTCGGGCAGGCGCAGCAAGAGCGCGGCGCCGTGCAGGGGGTGCTGGTCCATGATCGCCTTTTCCCGGGCGTCCAGGGCCCCCTCCTTGTTCAGGATCTCGGGGGGGATCTTCTCCTTGCCCACGTCGTGGCACAGGGCGGCCAGGCCCACCGTGTCGGTGAGCCCCCGGTGCAGGCCCATGGACCGGGCGATGGCCGACGCGATCACGCACACGTTCAGGGCGTGGGTGAACGTGTAGTCGTCGTGGGTCTTGAGCCCCCGGATCGGGTTCATCAGCATCTCGCCGGTGGCCAGCTGGCCCGCGATCGCCCGTACGATCTCCCGGGCCCGCACCAGGCCGCCGGACCGTTCTTCGGCCAGGTCCGACAGGGCGTCGCGCACGCCGGGCATCAGGCTCAGGTAGCCGGCGGCCGCGTCCACCATGCCGGCGGACCCCTGGTTCGCGGTCAGGTGCAGGGACCCGGTGCGGATGCCCGCGGCCGCGAACCCGTCAAGCTGCCCCGCAACCACCCGCTCGACCCACGCGGACAGGTCCCCCGGCCGGGTGTCGGGATCGAACTGGGCCCCCTCCCGGCCGGCAGAGGACAGGGCGTCCAGCAGGGCCAGCACCGCGGCGGGCGGGTCGGGCACGATGCGGTCTTCAACCACCAGGTCGTCCCCGATCCGGGCGATTCGCACCTGGTCGCCCACGGCGGCCAGGGCGTCCACGGCCTTCCGGGCCGCCCGGGTCACCTGCTCGTTGCCGGACGGGTACATGCGCCGGGCCCGGAACAGGTTGCCCAGGTCGCGCAGGAACTGGTCCACGGGATCGCGGCGTCTCACTGGAGCGCCTGCCGGTTCTGGGCCGACTGGAGCGCCCGCTGCGCCAGCGAGCGTTCCTCCGGGCTGTGCACGCCCCGGCCCGACGCGAACGCCACCAGCGCCTCCCGGGGTTCGGGGTCGTCGAACTGCCCGAGGGCCAGGATCACCTCCCGCCTGACTTTGGGGTTGTCGTGGCCCAGCAGGGACAGGAACGTGGGGATCGCCAGCCGCTCCCGGCGCCGGCCCAGGGCGATCGCCAGGTTGCGGGTCACGTACCACGGCGCGCTCCGCATCCGGCTCACGATGGTCGGGGTTGAAGCCGGGGAGAACCCGGCCACCACGTCCACCAGGAACCGGCGCACGGTCAGACTGTCGGCCTCGGACAGCAGCCTGAGCACCGGTTCGACCAGGGTGCGCTCGTGGACCCGGGCCCACTCCCGGACCCCCCGGCGGACGTCCTCGTCCAGGGTCCGCACGGCGCCCGCCAGCCGCCGGAAGAGTTTTTCCACCGCGGCCGGCCGGGTGTCCAGCAGGCCAGGGGCTGCGTCGTCGATCTCGGTGAGCAGGCCGAGCAGGTCGGCCGGGTCGGCCTCGCCGGCCCGGGCCTCGAGCCGGTCCAGCAGGGGCTCTCGCCACGCCTTCGGGTCGTGGAGCGCCAGCCCCGCGAGCATCCGGTCGGTCAGGGGTTCGATGTCGATCAAGAAGTCCGCGCCGGCAGGGGTTTCGTCTGCCGCGGCCGCGGCGAACTTCTCCAGGGACGAGGAGTAGTCGGCGCCCATGTACGGGTCTTCCTGGAGTTCGAGCAGGAAGTCCTCCACCGCCTTCCACACCTCCACGGTGAACCCCCCGCCGTCCGACGCCAGACGCGCCCGCACCGCTGGCAGCAGGTCGTCTACCTGGGCCCGGGAGAACCGGCCGTACACCGACGCCAGGCGCTGGGTGTTGCGGCCCTCCAGGGCCACCAGGCTCGCCAGCAGGTCCACCAGCTTGTCCCCCCCGAACGTCTCCTCCAGGGCGTCGCCCACGGGTCCGTCCAGCACGCCGGCCGCGTCGGCGGCCTGGAGGACCCGGGCCAGGTCCTGGGGGGAGATCTCCCGGCCCACCGTTGCGAGCCGGGTCTCCACGTGCTCCCGCCGGTCGTCGGGCAGGCAGTCCAGGGCAGCTTCCAGGCGCTCGCCCATGCGGGCGAGCAACTCGGTCATGCGGGCAGGGTCGGGCCGGTCCGGGCCGGCCTCGTCCCAGAACGCGTCGGACGCCAGGAGTTCGGCGATCCGGGCCGGCGGGGTGTGGTCGCTCAGCAGCCACTGCCACGCCTGGCGGCCCCGGTCGGCTGGGTCGGCGTCTTTGCCCCGGGCGCCCTCCCGGAAGCTGTCGTGGATCCGTTCGAGGGTGAGGGGCTCGATGTCGAGGGCGTAGATGCCGCGCTGGCGCAGGGCGGCCTGGAGGGCCTCGCCCTGGAGCGCCTTGTCGGCCAGCAGATCGGCCAGGCCGGTCACGTCCGTCTCGGTGGCGTCCCGGTTCCACACCAGGCGCAGCACCTTGCGGCTGTGGAGCAGGGCAGCCAGTTCGGCGGCCCGCACCCGCTTCCCGCCCACGAACGCGGTGCCCACCGCCAGCTCCCGGGCGGCCACGCCGATGGCCAGGGGGTCGGGCAGCCGCTCGCGCACGGCGGCCACCATGCGGCCGGCCAGGTCGGCCAGGAACGGGTGGCCCGCCGGGTACACGCGGATGCCCCGGACCAAGGCGAGAAGATCCCGCGCCAGGGCCTCCACCGCCCGGGCCGTTTCGATCGAGCCGGCCGCCTTGTCGGTCGGTTCCTTTGCCATGTCCCCTCCGCCGGCCCCGGCGGTCCGCCGGGGCACCGCCCCCATCTTGCCACCGCCCGGCCCGGATCGCCAGTGCCGGACCGCGGTTGACCCGTTTCCAGCGGGCCGCTAGCCTGGGCCGGGAGAAAACCCGAGACAGGAGGCGCCCCATGTCCCGTTACAGCTTCGGAAAAAGCGCCGGCCGCACCCGCCGGCGGGTGACCCCGAGCGGTACGCCCGCGGCCGATCCCGACCAGGTCGTCCGGGAACTCAAGGGCTCGCTCCGCAAGCCCAGGGGCGAGGATTACCGGGACCGGTCCCTGGCGATCCACGGGATGGTGTGCGCCAAGTGCGGCCGGGAGTTCGGCCAGAAGGACCGCCACCTGCTCACCGTGCACCACAAGGACGGAAACCACCACAACAACCCGCCCGACGGCTCCAACTGGGAGAACCTGTGCGTGTACTGCCACGACGACGAGCACAGCCGGGGCGTGCACGCCGAGTATGTGGACGGCGACGGCGCTGCCGACGAGCGCCCCCTGGCGTTCACCGACCCGGCCGGGCCGGAGGCGGGGGGCGGGCTGGGCGACCTGCTCAAGGCGGCGCTGGAGAAGAAGGGGCGTAGCGGCTGAGCCGGAGACCGGACGGCCGTCACTCCCCTGCCAGGTGCGCGACCCGGTTCGCGTACTGGCGCACCAGGGGCGCGCCGGTGACCCGCCACGGGTCGCCCGGGCGGTCGCCGGCCGCCACGAACCCCCGGCGGTGGAACAGGTCCAGGGCCCGGTCCAGGGCGTCTTCGGACAGTTCGGGGAACCGGTCGGCGGCCGTGGTGCGGGCGGCGGCCGGGGAGAACACCGGGTCGGGCCCGCCCGGCTGCTGGCACGCGCCGATCGCCGCGGCCAGGGCCGAGGTGGGGGTGGGCACCACCCCGGCCCGGATCTTCTCCATGACCCGGTCCGCCGCGGCCCGCACGTCGCATCCCCCGGGCTCCAGCCGCACCGGCTCGGAGAACCGCACGTGCACCGGCGCCGGGTGGTCCTCCCGGTACGCCCGGTCCAGGGCCACCAGCTGGGCGACCAGGTCCTTCTTCGAGATGTTCCGGCCCGCCCGGGCCGCCTCGATCTCCTCGTCCTCGGGCACCACGGTGTACGACAGGGAGACCGGCACCAGGTACGCCGTCCGGCCGGTGTCCGCCACGTACCGCGCCAGGTCCTCCATGATCCCCATCTTGGGCCTGCCGATGGTGCCGTCCCGGGACCGGGTGCCCTCGATGTAGAACAGGAACGGCTCGTTGCGGTCCCACCCGTACCGCAGGTACGCCGTGTGGACCCGGCGGTACACCGGGTTGTGGAACCACTTGACGTCCTGAAGCCAGGACGACCCTTCGCCGATGTGCTCGCGCCGGATCTTGTACGCGTTCATCCGGGGCAGGATCTGGCGGGATACCCCCCGGAACAGGTTGGCGCCGGCCGCGATCCGCGGCTGGCGGCCCCGGAACGCGTCCACCGCGAAGCAGATCGGCACGTGGTCGGCGTTGGACACGTGGTTGGGCAGGAGGAACACGGGCACGGTGCCCATCAGCCGCTGGACCCGGCCGATGGTGTCCGGGGTCTCGCCCGAGGCCCGGATGCTCCGGACGAAGTTGGGGAACAGCCGCCTCGCCACGGTGCGGAACGCCACGAAGAACGCCGGGTTGAAGTCGGCCGCCATGTCGTCGGCGTAGTACCGGGCCAGGTGGCCGATGATCTCCAGGGGCTCCTCCTGGCGGGCCAGCTCCCGCCGGAGTCCCCGGAACCGGGCGACCACCGCTTCCAACTCCCGCCGCCGGGCCTGCCCCATGCCGTCGCCCTCTGCGTCCAGCCGCTGGCCGAGCGCCCGGATCCGCTGGCGGAAGAACACCTTCTGGTACACCGCGGCCTGGCGGGCCGCCAGGGCGGCCTCCCACGGCCGCTTCTGGTAGTGGGCGACCACTGCGCCGGCCACGGCGCCGACCGCCGCGGACCGGCGTACAAGCGCCTTGTTGCGGCACGCCCGGTCGGCCGCCCACCGCACCGGGCCCAGGTCGCACGCGGCCGTCAGGAGGTCGAGCAGCCGGACCTGGACGGGCTTGCCGGCCACGGCGCTACCGGCCGAGCATGCCGCGTTTCAGGCCGGGGTCGGCCGGCACCTCTCCGAGCCAGATGCCCCACAGGGCCTCCATGAAGTCCCGGCCCTCGATCACGCCCTTGTCCTGGCCGCCGATCTCGACCCGGGTGCCCGTGCCCGGCAGGTAGGTGAGGGCCACGACCTGGCCGTCCTCGAGTTCGGCCGAGAACATCCCGAGGAAGCGGTCGATCCGGGGCCCCAGGGCGTCCAGCCGTTCCTGGGCGCTCTTGAAGAACCCGTCCTCGAACGCGTCCCGGATCTTCTCGGCGCCCACGTCCCGGAGGAACCGCATCTCGATCCGCTTGGGCTCGTCGGCCCGGGCGGCCGCGGTGCCGTCCGAGGTGGCCGTGGTCAGGTACAGCGCGCCCACGTACACCTTGAAGAAGAACTTCTTCCGCAATCCGAGGCCCTGGAGCCGGAGGGTGTGGCCCTCCACCGTCACCTGGTCGGGCACCGACACCCCGGCCAGGGTGGCTGCGCCGGCCGCGCCGGCCGCCAGCCACAGGATCGTCGCCGCCACCAACGCCGTTCGCACCGCTCCTGCCATCGCACACCTCCTCGCGTTGCGGGCCGGGGGCCCGGGGGAAAGGCGCCCGCCCAGGGCACGCCTCTTGTATACTCGTCGATCTGGACCGCGGCACCGCCCCGAACCCGGGGTTGCCCGGTAAACGTTTACCATACCCCGGTTTGTTTCAACCATTCCTTTGAACCGGAAAGAGAGGGACGAGAACATGTCCGAGTACAAAAAGATCGGTGTCGTGGGCGCCGGCAACATGGGGAGCGGCATCGCCCAGAAGCTCGCACAGGAGGGCTTCGCCGTGGTGATGCACGACGTGAAGCCCGAGTTCGTCGAGCGGGGCATCGACCGGATCCGCACCCTGCTCGGCGAGGCGGTGGAGCGAAGGATCTTCACCCCGGACCGGGTCGAGGAAGTGCTCGGCCGGCTCGCCACGACCACCGACCTGGCTGACCTGGCCGACTGCGACTGCGTGATCGAGGCGGTGTTCGAGGACGAGCAGGTCAAGCGCGACCTGTTCGCCCAACTCGACCGGCTGTGCAAGCCCGAGACAGTGCTGGCCACCAACACCTCCAGCTTCTACGTGACCCGCCTGGCCGGGGCCACCGCCCGGCCCGACCGGTTCGTGGGCCTGCACTTCTTCTACCACCCGGCCAAGAACCGGCTGGTGGAGGTGATCGCGGGCGAGGAAACGTCCTCCGGGACCGTGGCCGACTGCCAGGCGTTCGCCAAGCAGATGGGCAAGGTGCCGATCCGCTGCAAGGACCGGCCGGGGTTCGTGGTGAACCGGTTCTTCGTGCCGTGGCTCAACGAGGCGGTGCGGCTGCTGGAGGCCGGCGCGGCCGACATCCCCACCATCGAGGCCGCGGCCAAGAAGGCGTTCCGGATCGGGATGGGGCCGTTCCAGCTGATGAACGTCACGGGCGTGCCGATCGCGTACCACGCCGAGACCACCCTGGGCCGGGAGCTGGGCGGGTTCTACCCGCCGGTGGCCCTGCTCGAGGAACAGGCCGGGAAGGGGGCGGACTGGGACCTGGCGGGCGAGCCGGACGAGGGCCGGTTCGGCGCGGTGGCCGACCGGCTGCTGGGCGTGGTGTTCCAGGTGGCCGGGGAGCTGCTGGACGAGGAGGTGTGCACCCTGGAGGACGTGGACCGGGGCGCCAAGATCGGGTTGCGGTGGGCCCTGGGGCCGTTCGAGATGATGAACCGGATGGGTGTCGACAAGGCGATCGACCTGGCCGAGCGGTTCGCGGGCGAGTTCGGCCGCCCCCTGGCCAAGAGCCTGGCCGACCGGCGCGCGGCCGGCGGGCCTTGGCCGATCCGGGTGGTGGACCTGGCCGTGGAGGACGGCCTGGCCACGATCACGATCAACCGGCCCGAGGCCCTGAACGCCCTGAACGTGGCCGTCGTGGCCCAGCTGGACGCCGCGTTCGACGAGGCCGTGGCCCGGCCCGACGTGAGGGCGATCGTGATCGAGGGCGCGGGCAAGGCGTTCGTGGCCGGCGCCGACATCAAGTACTTCGTGGACCACATCAAGGCCGGCACCATCGACCGGATCGCGGCCTACGCCCGGGACGGCCAGCGGGTGCTGCGCAAGCTCGAGACGAGCCCCAAGCCCACCATCGCCAAGGTGGACGGCCTGTCCCTGGGCGGCGGCTCCGAGCTGGCCCTGGCGTGCCAGGCGGTCGTGGTCACCGAGAAGGGCAGCTTCGGGTTCCCCGAGACCGGCATCGGCATCTACCCGGGGCTGGGCGGCACCCAGCGTACCGCCCGGATCATCGGCAAGGCGCTGGCCAAGTACTTCGTTCTGGCGGGCGCGCCCATCGACGCGGACACCGCCCGGGAGATCGGGCTGGCCCGGTACTTCGTGCCGTCCCGGGACGCGGACCGGTTCATCCGGGACCTGGTGGACCGGGGCGAGATCGCGGACAAGTACGCGCCCAAGGCCGTGCCGGCCGGGTGGGAGCCGGTGGTCGAAGCGTTCAGCGATGAGAACGTGGCCGCGGTCCTCGACGGCGAGGCGCCAAACGACGACCCACGGGTCCAGAAGGCGGTCAAGGCGCTGTCCTACAAGGCGCCCGTGGCCGTGCGCATGGCCAACCGGCTGATCGACGAGGGCACGCCCAAGGATCTGGAAGAAGGGCTCGAGATGGAGCTGGACGGCATCGCGGAGATCTTCTCCACCGAAGACGCGTTCGAGGGGCTGAGCACCGTCGGGCGCCGCCGGCCCCAGTTCAAGGGCAAGTAGGCCGCTGACCAGCCCGGGGCGCGCCGCGCCCCGGGCACCCGCACACGGAGATCCCATGCCCGAGTTCAAACCGTTTCGCGCCCAGAAGCGCATGAAGGCGTTGATGGCCGGCCACTTCCACGGGGTGGACGCGGCGTCCCGCGACCCGCAGCGCCGGGTCGCGTGGTGCACCAGCGTGGGCCCGGCCGAGCTGCTGCGCAGCCTCGGGTTCGAGGTGTACTTTCCCGAGAACCACGGCGCGATGCTGGGCGCCACCCGCAAGGCCCAGGAGTACATCCCCAAGGCCAACGCGGCCGGGTACAGCCCGGACATCTGCAGCTATCTCACCTCGGACGTGGGCGCGTACCTGGCGGGCGAGACCCCGCTGCAACAGGCGTACGGGCTGGAGGGCGTGCCCCGGCCGGACGTGCTGGTGTACAACACGAACCAGTGCCGGGACGTGAAGGACTGGTTCGCGTTCTACAGCCGGGAGTTCGGGGTGCCCCTGGTCGGGGTGAACTCGCCGGTGAACGTGGGCGAGGTGACGGCCGAGCACGTGGCGGGCGCGGTGGCCCAGTACCGGGCCTTGCTCCCCGCCCTGGAGGCCGCGGCCGGCCAGCGGTTCGACATCGACCGGTTCCGGGAGGTGCTCGCCCTGTCGGCCGACACCTCCCGGCTGTGGAAGGCGTGCCTGTGGAAGGCCCGCCACCGGCCGACCCCCCTGACGTTCTTCGACGCGTGTATCCTGATGGGGCCGGCCGTGGTGCTGCGGGGCACACCGGACGCCGTGGCGTTCTACGAGGAGACCCTGGCCGAGTTGGACGAACGGATCGCTGCCGGGGTCGCCGCGGTGGAGGGCGAGCGCCTGCGGATCTACTGGGAGGGCATGCCCGTGTGGGGCAAGCTGCGGGACCTGGCCGGGTTCCTGGGCGAACTCCACGCTGCCGCCGTGGTGAGCACGTACTGCAACTCGTGGGTGTTCGACGCGTTCGACCAGGGCGGGGACCCGTTCGAGGCCATGGCCCGGGCGTACCTGGACCTGTTCATCGCGCGCTCGGACGACGCCAAGGAGGAGATCATGGCCGGTCTGCTCGCGGACTTTGCCGTGGACGGCATCGTGTACCACGACGCCAAGACCTGCCCGAACAACTCCAACACCCGGTACGGGCTGCCCCAGCGGCTCAAGGAGCGCACCGGGGTGCCGTACGTGATCGTGTACGGCGACCTGAACGACCTCAGGTGTTTCTCGGAGGAACAGGCCAAGACGTCGATCGAGGCGTTTATCGAGCAGGTGCCGGCCGGGGGCGCGGCGTGAGCGCGCGGCCCCTGTACCTGGGGCTCGACCTGGGCTCGGCGTGGTCCAAGGCGGTGCTCCTGGGGCCGGACGGCCAGGTGCTCGCCCGGGCGGCCCGGCGCACGGGCATGCGGTTCGAGGACGCTGCCGGGGCGCTCCGGGACGATGTGCTGGACCGGGCCGGAGCCACGGCCGCGGACCTGGCCTCGGTGGTGTCCACCGGGTACGGCCGGCGCAACGTGCCGTTCGCGGACGCCCGGCGCACCGAGATCTCGTGCCACGCCCGGGGCGCGCACCACCACTTCCCGCGCGAGCTGGACCTGGTGGACATCGGCGGCCAGGACAACAAGATCGTGCACGTGCGCCGGGACGGCGCCGTGGCCAATTTCCTGATGAACCGCAAGTGCGCGGCCGGGACCGGCGCGTTCGTCGAGGAGATCGCCCACCGTCTGGACGTGCCCCTGGAAGAGCTGGAGCCCCTTGCCGAGGCGGCCACCCGGGAGATCACCCTGTCGTCGTTCTGCACCGTGTTCTCGGCCACCGAGGTGATCAAGCTGATCCGGGAGGGGGAGAGCCCGGGCAACCTGTGCCGGGGGATCTTCAACTCGGTGATCGCCCGGGTGGTGGAGATGGGACCCCTGGGCGGGTTCATCGTGATGAGCGGGGGCGTGGTGGCCGCGTTTCCGGTGGTGGCCCGGATCCTGGCGGAGAAGACCGGTGCCGAGGTGGCGGTGGCGCCCCATCCCCAGCACCTGGGCGCGTTCGGCGCCGCCCTGGTGGCCCGGGAGGGAGGTTGATCGTGTCGGACGAGGCGACGGGGCAGGACCCGGCCGTGGAGGACCGGTTCGAGACCGGGCCGATCCGGCCGCCCAGCGAGGCCGGAAGCTACCTGCTGCGGCTCACCCGCGGCTGCCCGTGGAACCGGTGCCGGTTCTGCCGCACCTACAAGCGGCGCAAATTCAGCCTGCGGACGGTGGAGGAGATCGAGGCGGACATCGACGCCATGGCCCGGATCCGGGACCGGCTCGCCCCGGCCGGGGTGGCCGGCGGCCCCCGGGCCGCAGTGCGCCGGGGGGTGGTGACCAACGACTACGAGTGGATGGTGGCCAACGCCTTGGCGTCCGGGGGGCGCACCGCGTTCCTGCAGGACGCCGACTCCCTGGTGATGAAGCCCGACCAGGTGCGGCGGGTGCTGGCCCACTTCCGCGAGCGGTTCCCCGAGGTGGAGCGGATCACCACCTACGCCCGGTCCCGCACCGTGGCCCGGCTGTCGGTGGACGACCTGCGGTCCTACGGCGAGCACGGCCTGAACCGGATCCACATCGGCATGGAGACGGGCCACGACCCCCTGCTCGAGCTGATCAAGAAGGGCGCCACGGCCGAACTGCACGTCAAGGCCGGCCGCAAGGTCAAGGAGGCCGGGCTCGAGCTGTCCGAGTACGTCATCCCGGGCCTGGGCGGCCGGGAGATGAGCGAGGGCCACGCCCTGGACTCGGCCCGGGTCCTCAACGCCATCGATCCGGACTTCATCCGGCTGCGCACCCTGACCCTGGGCCCCAAGATCCCCCTGTGGGAGGCGTTCCACGGCCCCGAGGCCGTCCTGACCCGCCAGGACGACGCCGAGATCGCGGCCGAGATCCGGCGGTTCATCGAAGCCCTGGAGGGGATCCACAGCCGGGTGGTGAGCGACCACATCATGAACCTGCTGGGCGACGTGGAGGGCTGCTTGCCGGACGGCAAGGCCGACCTGCTGGCCCGGTGCGATGCGTTCCTCGACCTGCCCGAGGGCGATCGGCGGCTGTACCAGGTGGCCCGCCGGGCCGGCCTGGTGAACGGCCCGGCCGACCTGTCCGACCCCGGGGTGCGCGCCCGGGCCGAGGCCGTGCTGGCCGAGGTGGTGCGCACCTACGGGCCCGGCCGCATCGAGGAGGCGTGCCGGGACATGATGCTGCGGTTCGTGTGACCCGGCGTTGACTTTGGCCGGCTGCCGTGCTACCAAGGCCAGGTTCCCAGGAGGTTCGCCCGCGATGATCCCGACCGTTTCTTCCCCCGCCCGCGCGAACGCGGCCCGAGCTACGGGCGCGGCAGCCGCTGCTGCCGTGTGCCGTCGTCGCGCCCGCGGGCCGGTAGGGCCGGGTTAGCCCTCCGAACCCCCGACCATCCGAGCCACGGGCGACGCGCCCGTGGCTTTTTTCATGGCCGCCAGCGGCGGCCGGGGAGACCAGCGAGCCATGCGGACCAACATCGTGCACATCGGCGCCGGGGAACTCACCTACGAGATCCGGGCGATCGTGGAGATCGGCCACAAGCTCGAGGCCCTGGGCGTGCCCGTGCAGTGGGAGAACATCGGCGACCCCGTGGCCAAGGGCGAGCCGATCCCCGGGTGGATGAAGCGGATCGTGGCCGACCTGGCCCTGGAGGACGCGTCCTACGCGTACTGCCCCACCAAGGGGCTCCAGGAGACCCGGGAGTTCCTGGCCGAGCGCACCAACCGGCGGGGTGGGGTGCAGATCACGGCCGAGGACGTGGTGTTCTTCAACGGCCTCGGGGATGCGATCCAGAAGCTGTACGGGTTCTTGCGGCGGGAGGCCCGGGTGATCGGCCCGTCCCCCACCTACTCGACCCACTCGTCCGGCGAGGCGGCCCATGCGGGACAGCGGCCGGTGTCGTACCGCCTGGACCCGGACAGCCGGTGGCACCCGAACCTGGTGGACCTGCGCCACTCGATCCACTACAACCCGGCCGTGGCCGGCCTGCTGATCATCAACCCGGACAACCCCACGGGTGCGGTGTTCCCCCGGGACACCCTGCAGGCGATGATCGCCCTGGCCCGGGACTACGACCTGTTCGTGGCGTGCGACGAGATCTACACCAACCTGGTGTACGACGGCGTCGAGACCAGCCCGATCTCGGACCTCGTGGGGGACGTGCCGGCCATCGCGATGAAGGGGATCAGCAAGGAGCTGCCGTGGCCCGGCGCCCGGTGCGGGTGGATCGAGGTGTACAACGCGGACAAGGACCCGATGTTCGCCCGGTACGTGCAGAGCATCGTGGACTCGAAGATGGTGGAGGTGTGCTCCACCACCCTGCCCCAGCGGGCGATCCCCCGGATCCTGTCCCACCCCGAGTACCCCGCGTACCTGGCGGCCCGGCGGGCCCGGTACGCCCGGTGCGCCCGGGAGGCGTGCGAGCGGCTCCAGCGGGTGCCGGGCATCCAGGTCAACCGGCCCGACGGCGCGTTTTACCTGACGGTGCGGTTCCTGCCCGGCGTGCTCACGGACCGGCAGCGGCTCGAGGTGAAGGCCCCCGAGGTGCGAGACCTGGTGGAGCGCCTGGTGGCCGAGCCGGGCGTGGCCCTGGACAAGCGGTTCGTGTACTACCTGCTGGCCGCGGCCGGCATCTGCGCGGTCCCCCTGTCGTCGTTCAGCACCACCGAGTTCGGGTTCCGGGTCACCCTGCTCGAGCCGGACGAGGAGCGGTTCTCGGCCACCTTCGACACCCTGGCCCGGGCCCTGAGGGAGTACCTGGGGGGGTAGGCGGCGTCTACTGCGGGCGGCCCGACCGGTACCGGACGACCCGGGCCTTCTCCAGGGTCACCAGCCCCTCGTCCACCACCTTGTCGAGCCACGGCAGCAGGGCGAGGAGCTTTTCCTCCACATCCACGATCTCGACGACGATCGGCAGGTCTTCGGACAGCCGCAGCACCTTGGCGGTGTGGAGCCGGCTGTGGGCGCCGAACCCCATCATGCCCCGGAGCACCGTGGCCCCGGCCAGGCCCCGTTGCCGGGCCTCCAGCACGATCGCCTCGTACAGGGGCCGGCCCCTGTAGCGGTCGGCCTCTCCGATGAAGATCCTGAGCAGGGCGCCGTCTTCGGGAAGGGTCATCGCGCTTTCCTCCGTGGGTCAGGCCCGGGCCAGGGCCATCCCGAGCCACACCAGGGCGAACCCGGCCAGGTTCGACCCGAGCACGTAGCCCAGGGCCTGTCGCAGTTCGCCGTCGCGCACCAGGTGGAGGGTCTCGAGGCCGAACGAGCTAAAGGTGGTGAACGCGCCCAGCACGCCCACGAACAGGAACACGCGCAGCGCCGGCGCCCACAGGGTGCGATCGGCCACGCCCCACGCCAGGCCGATGGCGAAACACCCGGCCAGGTTCACTGCCAGGGTTCCCCACGGGAACGGCGTGCCCACGAGCCGGGACACCCAGCCCCCCACCAGGTACCGGCCCGACGCGCCGATGGCGGCGCCCAGGATGACGTAGATCAGGTTCGGCATGGCCGCGCTCCGGGTTCGGCCCCCCTGCGCACCGCGTTCTACCCGTTCCGCCCCGGCGGCGTCAAACCGGCCGCCCGATCTGGTACAATCCACCCGACCCCGTCCACCCGGTCCAGAAAGGCCGTTCCATGTCCTCTGCCCCAGGCTCCGGCCCGGTATTCCGGCTCCAGAAGCTGTACGTGAAGGACCTGTCGTTCGAGAACCCCAACGCCCCGGAGATCTTCCGGGACGCGCCCAAGCTCCAGGCCGAGGTGAACCTGACGCTCCACAACAAGCGGGTGGACGACCGGCACTGGGAGGTGGTGCTCCGGGTGACCGCCACGGTCAAGTCGGGCGAGCGGGTGGCGTTCATCGTGGAGGTGGAGCACGGGGGCCTGTTCCTCCTGCAGAACATCCCGGACGAGCACCTGGCCACCGTGCTGGCCGTGGACTGCCCCGCCTACCTGTTTCCGTTCACCCGGCAGGTCGTGTACCAGGCCGTGGAGGACGGTGGGTTCCCACCGTTCCTGCTCGAGCCGGTGAACTTCCCGGCCATGTACCGGGAGGCCCAGAAGGCCCGGACCGAAAAAAAGGACGGGGCGCACTGACCCGGGGGCGCCGTCACCGCAGGCACTGGAACACGCCCTTGCACCACAGGCAGTCCCCGCACGGTTCGGCGTTGATGTAGCAGTCCTGCTCGAACTGTTCGGCCTGCACGTAGTCGCAGCACTTGGCGAGGTTGCAGTCCGAGCAGAACGGGTAGTCGTAGCGGACCACGCTGTCCCGGAACGCCCGGAATGCCGGGTCGTTCCAGATCTCGGCCAGGGACCGGTCGGGCACCCGGCCGAACGCCCGGGGCTCCACGAACTTCTCCCGGCCGTTGATGAAGCACCGGTACGCGTGCCACAGGAAGTAGCACGGGTGCACCCGGCCGTCCCAGCTGACGAACGCCGAGCCTTCCTCCACGAAGTCGCACCGGCGGTCGCCCCGGGGGACGACCTCGGGCAGGCGCAGGTCCAGGCCCACCCGCCGGGCCTCGGCCTCGGCCTCGGCGAACACGCCGGCCACCCGTTCGATCCACGCCTCGTCGCGCTCCAGGATCTTCTGGACGTTCACGAACACGTCCCGGCCGTGGGCGTCGGCCTTCATCGCTTCCACGAAGTCCACGATCCGCTGCTCCTCCGGTGTCTTGGTGTACTTCCACAGGACCTGGAAGTACCGGTCCAGGTCCACCCCCTCCTGCCGGGCCCGGTCGCGCCACGGCTCGAAGAACCCCACGGCCACGTCCGTGTTGGGGTCGTACGCGGCCTGGGCCACCAGGACCTCGTCGTAGGGCAGCACCTGGGTCACCAGGGCGAACGCCACCCCCCGGGACGCGGCCCACCGCACGACCTCGGGAAGCTCGGCCACGTTGTCGCGCATGGCCACGAACTCCACTCCCACCGACCCCTCCCGGCCGGTGGCGCGCCGGGCCCGGTCCACGGCGGCCAGGGCCCGGTCCACCGCGCCCACCTCGCCGCCCTCCCGGATCCGGCGGAACCGGTCCGGGGTGACCGCGTCCAGGGACAGGCACACCCGGTCCAGACCGGCCTCCACGAGGGACAGCGCCCGGGCGCCGTCCAGGAGGACGCCGTTGGTCTGGAACCCCACCCAGCCGTGGGCGGGCAGGGCTTCCCGGGCCCGGCGCACGAACCCCTCCAGCCCGGGGTGGAGCAGGGGCTCGCCGATCCCCGAGAGCACCAGGGCGTCCAGAAAGGGTAGCGCCGGGGCCAGGGCGTCGAACACGTCGGGGGGCAGGTCGCCCTCCACCAGCCCGTTCCCGCCGGTCTGCTTCACGCACATGGCGCACCGCAGGTTGCACCGGGTGGTGGTCTCCACGAACAGCTTGGTCGGGTGGGGCCGGCGGTGGGGGGCCGGGTCGGGCATGGGTTGCCTCGGGACGAAAAGGGCGCGGGTTCCCTGGTGATGCTGCCGCGGAAAAGAAGGGAGCGCCTTGACCGGCGTCAAAGCGGGGAGCTTGGCAGGCCGGATCAGTGGAGCGCCCGGCCGCAGCCGGAGAACTCCCGGCCGTCCAGGGTGGCGAGCACCCGGACCTCGAACCGTTCTCCGGTGCCGGGGTCATCGCACGGCTCGCCCCGGAGTTCGAGCACGAGCATGTGGCCGCCGCCGGCCGTCCGGTACCGGGCGGTGCGGCCGGCTGGGTCCGTCTCGGGTGCGGGCCGGGGAAAGGCGTATCGGCCGTCGCCGGTCCCCAGGACGATCCGGCCGCCGATCTCCACGAACCAGGCTGGCTTCCGCCCGGCTGCCCGGAAGTCCACGCCCCGGAGCTTGGCGTCCTCCCACTCGGCCCGGCCCGGGGCGTTGCGGCACCGGCGGACCTGGCCGCCCGGATCTTCCAGGCGGGCGGTGTCGCCCTCCCAGACCAGGGCGACCACGCCGTCCGAGAACCGGTCGCGGCCGCCGGCCCTGGGAAGTCCCAGGGTCTGCGAAGGCAAGAACACCCACGCCCGGTCGTCTTCCTGCCGCGCCACGAACGAAAAGCCGTCCGCGCACAGGAACACCCCCGTGCGGGTCTGTCCCGCCACGGCTCTGCCAAAGGGCGTGTCCTGTGTGTCCTCGTACGCGAACGACACGGGCTTGTCCGGCGCGGGGGGCAGGCCGGCGCACGCGGCCAGGACGGCGGCGGCGAGCGCCGCCACGGTGGTCCGGAACATGAGGGCTCCTCTTCCGGGGCGGGGACCGGTTGCCCTGTCGTAGCAAGTGGCCGCCGGGTTGTCAATTTCGAGCCGGCGGGGTTGCCGGGGCCGGGAGGGTGGTTAGCTTTTGTCCCGTTGCGACCCGAACCGGGAGGACGGCGGTGGACCGTGACCACACCCCCCTGAAGATCGGCATCGTCTCG
>JAJRUI010000062.1 GCA_024277875.1 Deferrisomatales bacterium | reverse complement strand
CGCGGCCACCCTGGGCGGGCACGTGGTGCTGGGGGACTGGGCGATCATCGGCGGGCTGTCCGCGGTGCACCAGTTCGTGCGGGTGGGGGAGCACGCGATCGTCGGCGGGTGTTCGGCCGTGGTCAAGGACGTCCCGCCGTTCGTGTCGGCCTCGGGCAACCGGGCCAAGCTGTTCGGCCTGAACCTCACCGGGCTGAAACGCCGGCAGTTCGACGACGGCGCGCTCAAGGCCCTGCGCCGGGCGTACCGCACCGTGTTCCAGGGCAAGGGGACCCTGGCCGAGTGCCTGGACGCGGCCAGGGCCGCGCCCGAGCACCAGTACCCCGAGGTACAACGTTTCGTGGCGTTCATCGCCGAGTCCGAACGAGGAGTGACGCGCTGATGTCCCGGATCGCGATCATCGCCGGCGCCGGGGAGTTCCCGGTGCTCATGGCCCACCAGCTCCGGCGCAACGGTATCGAAACCGTGGCCGTGGCGATCGAGGAGGAGGCCGACGCCGCCATCGAGGACGCGGTCGACCGCACCTACTGGCAGCCCCTGGGCCGGGTGGGCAAGCTGCTCAAACTGCTCAAAAAGGAGCAGATCCACAAGGTCGTGCTCGCGGGCAAGGTCCAGAAGACCCGGATCTTTCGGGACTTTCGGCCCGACGTGAAGGCCCTGGCCCTGCTGTGGGGCCTGCGGGACCGCAAGGACGACACGATCCTGCTGAAGGTGGCCGACGTGCTGGCCGAGGAGGGCATCGAACTGCTGCCCCAGACGGTCCACATGGAGCCGTACCTGCCCGCCGCCCAGGTGTTCACCGAGAGCCAGCCCACGGACGAGGAGAACGAGGACGTGGCGTTCGGCGTGGACGTGGCCCGGGAGATGGGCCGGCTCGACATCGGCCAGACCGTGGTGGTGCGCCGGGGCGCGGTGCTCGCGGTGGAGGCCATCGAGGGCACCGACCAGGCGATCCGGCGCGGCGGCAGCCTGGGCAACGGGGACGTGGTGGTGGTCAAGGTGGCCAAGCCGGACCAGGATCCCCGGTTCGACGTGCCTGCCATCGGGATCGACACCGTGGTCGCGTGCCTGGACGCCCGGGCCCGGGTGCTCGCGATCGAGGGGGGACGCACGTTCTTTTTCCAGCAGGAGGAGGCCATCGCGCTGGCCGACCGCAGCGGCCTCTCGATCCTCGCGTTCTGAACGTGGCCACCGTCGCCGTGGTGGCCGGGGAGGCCTCGGGGGACATCCACGCGGCCAACCTGGTGCGGGAACTCCGGACGCTCGTGCCCGACCTCCGGGTGTGGGCCGTGGGCGGGCCCGCCCTGGCCGGTGCCGGGGCCGAGATCGCGTACCCGTCCGACCGGATCGCGGGCATGGGTCTGGTGGAAGCGGCCGGCCGGCTGCCCGCCCTGCTTGACGCCCGGCGGCGGGTGGTCGACCGATTCCGGACCGACCCCCCCGACCTGTTCGTGCCCGTGGACTTCGGCGGCCTGAACCTGCGGCTCGCCACCGCAGCCCGCCGGGCCGGCGTGCCCGTGGTGTACTACGTCCCGCCCAAGATGTGGGCGTGGGGCGGGTGGCGGGTCCGGCGGCTCCGGGATGCGGTGGCCGAGGTCCTGGTGATCCTGCCGTTCGAGGAGGCGTTCTTCCTGGACCGGGGGGTCCCGGCCCGGTACGTGGGGTCTCCCGTGGCCGACGACGTGGGCGGCCGCGGGTACGCGCCCGAACCCGACCTGGTGACGCTGCTGCCCGGCAGCCGTCCCGGTGAGGTGAGCCGGATCTGGCCGGTGCTCCTGGGGGCAGCCGAGCGCCTGGCCCAGGCCCGGCCCCTGCGGTTCGCCGCGGCTGTTGCCCCCGGCCTGGACCGGTCCCTCCTCGAAGCGCCCCTGTCCCGGTCCGGCGTGGCCGTGGATCTCGTGGACGGCGACAGCCACGCCCTGATCGCCCGGTCCCGGGTGGTGCTTGCCGCGTCGGGCACCGTCACCCTGGAGTGTGCCCTGATCGGCGCGCCCGTGGTGGCCGTGTACCGGGTGAGCCCCGTGACCCGCGCAGTGGGCCGGCTGCTGGTGCGGGTTCCGTTCTTCACCCTGCCCAACCTGGTCGCGGGCCGCCGGGTGATCCCCGAGCTGTTCCAGGTCGGCCCCGAAGCGGTGGCCCGGGAGGCCGTGCCCCTGCTGGGCGACGGGCCGGCCCGCCGGGCCGTGCTCGACGGCCTGGCCGGGGTGCGCGCGGCCGTGGGCGGGCCCGGCGCATCCCGCCGGGCGGCCGAGGCCGTGCGCGACCACCTCGGCCGCCGGGCCGACCGCCCGTGAACCACCCCGGAGAGCCGAGCCCGCCATGTCCATGATCCGCCGCCTCGCCGCCTACTTCCGGCCGTACTGGCTGCACATCGCGGTCTCGTTCGCGTGCATGGCCGTGGTGGGCTCGGTGGCCGGGGCCACCGCGTGGCTCGTCCAGCCCGTGCTCGACGACATCTTCATCCAGCACGACGCGTGGAAGCTCAAAATGCTGCCCCTGGCCATCCTGGTGCTGTACGCGGTCAAGGGGGTGTGCCGGTACCTCCAGTCTTACCTGATGCGGTGGGTGGGCGAGGCCGTGGTGCTCCACATGCGCGACGACCTGATGGCCAGCCTCCAGTACCGGGAACTGGCGTTCTTCGAGAAAAACACCACCGGCGCGCTCATGGCCCGGGTGACCAACGACGTGGGCATGATGCACCGGGCGATCCCGGACGCGATCCAACTCGCCCGCCAGGTGATCACCGTGCTCGGGCTCCTGGCCGTGCTGGTGTTCCGGGACCCGCGGCTGGCCGCCCTTTCCCTGGTGGTGCTGCCCCTGGCCGCGTACCCGGTGCGCCGGATCAGCGTGCTCCTGCGGCGGTACGCCAAGAAGAGCCAGGAACGGGTGGGGGACCTGTCGAACGTGCTCCAGGAGTCGTTCAGCGGGATCGAGGTGGTCAAGGCGTTCGGGTGCGAGGACCGCCAGCGCGACCGGTTCCACGCCGAGGGCGAGCGGCTGCGGCGGGTGCGCCTGAAGACGGCGCGCCTCAACGAGGTGACCGCGCCGTTCATGGAGTTCCTGGGCGCGCTGGGCGGCGCCCTGATCATCTGGTACGGCGGCAGCCGGGTGCTGGCCGGTACCACCACCCCGGGCGAGTTCTTCAGCTTCCTCACCGCCCTGTTCATGATGTACGACCCCCTCAAGCGGGCCGCGCGCATGAACAACTCCCTGCAGCAGGCCCTGGCCGCGGCCGAGCGGGTGTTCGGGGTGATGGACGAGCCCCGCCCCGCGTGCGAGCGCGACGGCGGCGAGGTGCTGGCCGGGCCGGTGGAGCGGGTTTCGTTCGACCACGTGCGGTTCGCGTACGACCCGGACCAGGGTGAGGTGCTGCGGGGGGTGAGCTTCGAGGCCGGCCGGGGCGAGCTGGTGGCCCTGGTGGGCGCCAGCGGCGCGGGCAAGTCCACCGTGCTCAAGCTGCTGCCCCGGTTCTACGACCCCACCGGCGGCGCCGTGCGCATCAACGGAACCGACATCCGGGCGTTCTCGGTGCGTTCCCTGCGCCGGGCGATCGCCGTGGTCACCCAGGACACCTACCTGTTCAACGACACCGTGCGCGCCAACCTGCTCGTGGGCCGGCCCGGCGCCACCGATGCCGAGGTGGAGGCCGCGGCCCGGGCCGCCCACGCCCACGGGTTCATCCTGGAACTGCCCGACGGCTACGATACCGTGGTGGGGGAGCGGGGCGACCTGCTCAGCGGCGGCCAGAAGCAGCGCCTGGCCATCGCCCGGGCGATCCTCAAGGCCGCGCCGATCCTGATCCTGGACGAGGCCACCAGCGCCCTGGACTCCGAGTCCGAGGGCGAGGTGCAGGCGGCCCTGGAGGAACTGGTCAAGGACCGCACTACGTTCGTGATCGCCCACCGGCTGAGCACCGTTCGCCACGCCGACCAGATTCTGGTGCTCCGGGACGGCCGGGTGGTGGAGCGGGGCACCCACGACGAACTGCTGGCCCGGGGCGGGGAGTACGCCCGGCTGTGTGCCCTGCAGTTCGGGGCGGAGGCCGGGGGTGGGTGACCTGCTGGCCCGGCTCGGGCCGCCGGCCCTCCGGGGGTACGTGCGCCTGGTGCGGGCCACGGCCCGGGTCGCGATCTGGGACGGGTACGGCGTGGCCCCGGGCGCCGGGCAGGGCGGGCCGGTGATCTGGGCGTTCTGGCACAACCGGCTCGCCGGGCCCCTGGTGGCCTCCCCGGGGGACGGCCGGGGCGTGATGATCAGCCGCAGCCGGGACGGGGAACTGATCGCCCGGGTGGTGGCCGGGTTCGGGTACGAGCCCCTGCGGGGGTCCACCAGCCGGGGCGGATCCCGGGCGCTGCGGGAGGTGGTGCGCCACCTGGCCGCGGGCCGGGACGTGGTGTTCACCCCCGACGGCCCCCGGGGGCCCCGGTACCGGGTGCAGCCCGGGGTCGCGTTCGCGTCCCGCCGCTCCGGCGCGCCCGTGGTGCCGGTGGGGGTGGGCATCCGCGGCAAGGCCGTGTTCCGGTCGTGGGACCGGTTCCAACTGCCCCTGCCCCTGGCCGGGATCCACCTGGTGGCCGGCCGGCCCGTGGTCGTGCCGCCCGACGGCCCGATCCGGCCGTGGGTCGGGCGGATCGAGGCCGAGCTCGCCCGGGCCACGGCCCGGGCCGACGCCCGGGCCGGGGTGGTGCCGCCGTGAGCCTGGCCTACGCCCTGTACCAGGCCGCCGGCTGGGCCGGCCTCGGCCTGGGCTGGCCGGTGGTGGCGGTGCGGGCGGCCCGGGACCCCCGCTACCGGGTCGGCTGGGCCGAGCGGCTGGGCCGGTGGGCTGCCGTGGCCGGCCGCCCGGTGTGGCTCCACGGCGCCAGCGTGGGCGAACTGCGGGCGGCCGCGCCCGTGGCGGCCCGGCTCCGGGACCGGGGCGTCCCCCTCGTGGTGTCGGCCACCAGCCCGGCCGGCCGGGACCAGGCCCGGGCCCTGGCCGGGGACGACCGGCTCGGCCGGCTGCTGCCCCTGGACCTCGGGCCCCTGGTGCGCCGGGCCGTGCGGGCGGCCTCGGCCCGGGCCCTGGTGCTCGTGGAGACCGAGCTGTGGCCGGCCCTGCTCCGGGAGGCCGGCCGGTCCGGCACGCCGGCGCTGCTGGTGAACGCGCGGCTGTCCGACCGGGCGTTCCCCCGGTACCTCCGGGCCCGGCGGTGGATCGGGCCGGTGCTCCACGGGTTCGACCGGATCCAGGCCCAGTCCCAGCGCGACGCCGAGCGGTTCGAGCGCCTGGGCGCGCCGGCCGGCCGGCTGGAAGTGGGCGGCAATCTCAAGTTCGACCTGCCCGAGCCCGACCCGGCCGACCCCGTGGCCGGGGCCCTGCGCCGGTGCCGGGCCGGGGGGTGGCGGGTGGTTGTGGCCGGGTCCACCCACCCGGGCGAGGAGGACGCCGTGCTCCGGGCCGCGGCCCGGCTCGAAGGCCGGGGCCACCGGGTGGGCGTGGTGATCGCGCCCCGCCACCTGGAGCGGCTGGCCGAGGTGGAGGCGGCTGCCGCGGCCGCCGGCCGGGGCAGCCAGCGCTGGACCGGCCTGGGAGACCCGGCCGAGGCCGGGCTCCTGGCCGCGTTCGGCCGGGGCGACGTGGTGGTGGTGGACGGCTACGGCCTGCTCTCCCGGCTGTACGGCGGTGCCGAGGCCGCGTTCGTCGGCGGCACCCTCGTCCCGGTGGGCGGCCACAACCTGCTCGAGCCCCTCAACTGGGGCGTGCCCGTGGCGTTCGGGCCCCACACCCACAACGCGCCCGAGGTGGCCGACGCCGTGCTCGGCCGGGACCTGGGCCGGGCCGTGGACGGCCCCGACGGCCTGGCCGAAGCGTGGGCCGAGGCGCTGGCATCCCCCGACCGGGCGGACCGGGTCGCCCGGGCCAGCCGGGAGCTGTTCGACGCGAACCGCGGCGCGGCCGACCGGGCCGTGGCCGCCCTGGCGCGAGTCGGGGTGCTGGACGAGGCATGGGACTCTACTTCTGGGTAAAGGACCTCCTGTCCCGCCCTGCCCTGGGGTGGGTGTCCAGGCTCGGCCTCGGGCCCCTGGCCGCGGCAGCGTGGGCGTACGGCCGGGTCCAGGCCGCGCGGCGGTGGGCGTACCGCCGGGGCCTTGTGCCGTCCTGGCGGGCCGGCGCGCCCGTGATCTCGGTGGGCAACATCCTGGTGGGGGGCACCGGCAAGACCCCGTGCGTGGAGGCCGTGTGCCGGATGCTCCAGGACGCCGGCCGCCGCCCCGCGGTGATCAGCCGGGGCTACGGCGGCCGGTTCGACGGCCCGTGGGCCGCGGTGTCCGACGGCGACCGGGTGCTCATGTCGCCCGCCGACGCCGGGGACGAGCCCGTGCTCCTGGCCGACCGGCTCCCGGGCGTGCCCGTGCTCGTGGGCCGGGACCGCCGCCGGCCGGCCCGGGAGGCCGTGGACCGGTACGGCGCCGACGTGCTCGTGCTGGACGACGGGTTCCAGCACCTCCGGCTCCGGCGGGACCTGGACGTGGTCACCGTGGACGTGCGCAACCCCCTGGGCAACGGCCACTGCCTGCCCCGGGGCCTGCTCAGGGAAGGCCCGTCCGCCCTGGCCGACGCCGACGTCGTGCTCCTCACCCGCACCCGCGGGGTGGCCCCCGACCGGATCGCCTCGGTTCGCCGCGACCTGGCCAGGTACGCGCCGGAAGCGCCGATCCTGTGCACCGGCCACGTGCCCGTGGGCCTGGTGGACCTGGCCACGGGTGAGCAACGTCCCCTGGACGAACTGGTGGGCCGCAAGGTGCTCGCGTTCGCCGGCATCGGCTACCCCGGTCCGTTCTTCCGGGAGGTCGAGGCCCTGGGCGCCCGGGTGCTCGAGGCGGTGCCGTTCCCCGACCACCACCCGTACACCCGGGCCGACCTCGACCAGCTCGAGCGGTGGTCCGGCCTGATGAACGCCCAGATCCTGGTCACCACCGAGAAGGACGCGGTGCGGCTCCGGCCCCTGTTGCCGCTCCGGCTGCCCGTGCTCGCCCTGCGGATCGCGTTCCAGGTGGACGGCGACCCCACGCCCCTGCGGGACCGGGTGCTCGGCGCCCTTGCCCGCCCGGGTGCGTCCGGGGCATGATGACCGCGACCCCGAAAAAGAGAACCCCCCAGGAGAACGCCATGTCCGACCTTCCCGCCCCCGAAGCCGTCACCGAAGCCATCCGCACCGAGGACCTGGACGCCCTGGCCGACGCCCTGGCCGGGTCACCCCTGGCCCGGGCCCTGGGCATCGTGTTCGGGGCTGTGGAGCCCGGCCGGGCCGAGGCCCGGCTGCCCGCCGGCCCGGACCTCGTGAACTTCCTCGGGTTCGCCCACACCGGCGCCCTGTTCACCCTGGCCGAGCAGGCCATGGCCGCCGCGGCCAACTCCCTGGGCTACGTGGGCCTGCCCCTGAACTGCGACGTCCACTTCCTGTCCGGCGCCCGGCCCGACCAGGACGTGACCGCGTCGGCCCGGGTGGTGGATACCCAGGGCCGGATCGCCCGGGTGGCCGTGGAGGTGCGCCAGGGCGACACCGAGGTGCTCCGGCTGACCGAGATGGTGTTCCTGCGCCACGCCAAGGCGTGACGTGGCCGCCCGCTCCGCCCTCGCGGCCGCCCGGGCCCGGGCCGACCTGGTGCGCGACCTGCGGCGCGACCTGCACCGGATCCCCGAACTGGCGTTCGCCGAGACGCGCACCACCGACTACGTCGAAACGTTCCTGGCCGAGCGGGGGATCGGGTTCGAGCGGGCCGCGTGCGGCACCGGGGGCGTGGCCGTGGTGGGCCGCGGCGGCCCCGCCGTGCTCCTGCGGGCCGACCTGGACGCCCTGCCCGTGGACGAACAGACCGGCCTTTCGTTCGCGTCCGGGCACCCGGGCCGGATGCACGCGTGCGGCCACGACGCCCACGCGGCCATGCTGCTCGCCGCGGCCGACGCCCTGGCCGCGGGCGCGGTGGCCCCGCCGGGCCGCACCGTGCTCGTGTTCCAGCCCGCAGAGGAGGGCCACGGCGGGTGCGCCCGGCTCCTGGCCGACGGGCTCCTCGAGCGCCACCCCGCCGTTGCTGCCGCCGCGCTCCACGTGTGGCCGGGGCTCCCCACCGGCTCGGTGGGGCTCGGGCCCGGGCCCCTCATGGCCGGCATGGACCGGCTCACCCTGGTGTTCCACGGCAAGGGCGGCCACGGCGCCCTGCCCCACACCACCGTGGACCCAGTGGTCATGGCGGCCGAGGCCGTGCTTGCCCTCCAGACCCTGGTCAGCCGCCGCACCGACCCCCTGGACGCCGCTGTGGTCACCGTGGGCGCGATCCGGGGCGGGAGCGCGGCCAACGTGATCCCCGAGTCCGTGGAACTGCTCGCCACGATCCGGGCGTTCGACCCAGCCGTGCGCGAGGCCCTGCTCGCCGGGATCGACCGGGTGGGGAGCGGCGTGGCCGCGGCCCACGGCGGCCGGTTCTCCTGGTCGGTGGACGAGTCCTACCCCGTCACCCGCACCGATCCCGGCGCCGCGGCCCGGCTGGCCGCGGCCCTCGGGGACCTCCTGGGGCCCGGCGCGGTCCGGGCCGGCGTGCCCACCCTGGGCGCCGAGGACATGGGCCTCGTCCTGGAGCGGGTTCCCGGCTGCTACGTCCAACTCGGGTGCGCGGCCGACCCGGCCGCGGCCGTGCCCCTGCACAACCCCCGGTTCGACATCGACGAGGCGTGCCTGCCCGTGGGCGTGGCCGTGCTGCTCACGGCCGCGTGCGTTCTCGGCGGTGCCGGTAACCGGTAACCGCGGCCGGTCCACGGGGCCCCGCGAGGCGCGCGCGCCGCCCCAAACCCTGCCTTCTTCCTTGACCTTTCCGCACCGTCCGGGCTAAGGTGGCCGCCAGGGGAGGGCGCGATGCGTTGGCACACAGGCCACAACCAGGTCACGACGAACGGCCGCGGCACCCCAGTGGTGCCGGCGGCCGTTTTCGTCCTACGGGTGGGGTTGGAACGGTTCTCGGTCGGGGGCCACCGGCCCGAGGTCGGCCGGGCTCCGCACGGCCAGCCCGGGGCGGTTGAGCACGTGGGTGTAGATCATGGTGGTCGACACGTCCGCGTGGCCGAGAAGCTCCTGGACGGTCCGGATATCCGAGCCGGCCTCCAGCAGGTGGGTGGCGAAGCTGTGCCGCAGGGTGTGGGGTGTTACCGGCTTCGGGATTCCGGCTTTCTCAGCCGCCCGGCGCACCGCTCTCT